>CALLKY010000108.1 GCA_938083135.1 uncultured Alphaproteobacteria bacterium
CGGCACGGCCGCCAATCAGTCCTCTGCCAACCAGATTAGCCCTTCGGCAGCCATCAAAAGCAAAAGCCTTGCAGATCAAGCCTTTCCCAACCATGCTTTCCTGGTTGGGACGATCCCACATGGGAAATCCCGGTTGAAGCAGCAGCATCCTGGCACACCCTAATTCAGCGCCGCTTGATCGGGGCGCGTCAGACCGGCAGGATGCCGCTCTCGCGTTAAAGCGCAACCGCTCAGGATTCTCTGGCCATGGCCCAACCGATACCGTTCAACCGCACGTTTGACGCTGAAGCCGGCGAGGTCGTGCAATTGACGCCACTGCTGCGCCGCGTGACGTCACCCAATCCATCGATATTCACCTTTAAAGGCACGAATACTTATATCGTCGGCAAAGGCAAAGTTGGTGTTGTTGATCCGGGGCCTGTATCGCCGGAACACACAGCCGCCATCATGCGTGCTGTCGAGGGCGAAACGGTGACGCACATTATTGTCACCCACACCCACAATGACCATTCACCGGGCGTCCCGGACCTGAAGGCCGCCACTGGTGCGCCAACCTACGGATACGGCCCGCATGGCGTTGGATCCAGGCGGGATTGGCCGTTTGATTCCCCTGAAGGCGGCGATCGCAACTTTGCGCCAGATCATGTTGTGCCTGACGGCGGCTTGGTCGAAGGTGATGGCTGGACATTGGAGGCGATCTTCACGCCCGGCCACATCTCTAACCACCTGTGCTTCGCGCTAAGGGAAGACAATGTGATGTTGTCTGGTGACCATGTGATGGGATGGTCAACCTCCATCGTCTCCCCGCCCGATGGTGACATGAACGACTACATGGCCAGCCTTCGCCGCATGCTGGACCGCGATGAGACCACATATTATCCAGGCCATGGTGGGCCGATCGATGATCCCAAAACCTTTGTCCAAGCCTTTATCGACCACCGGGAAGCCCGCGAAGACCAAATCCGCCAATGTCTTTCGGGCGGTGCGATGAGCATCCCGGCCATGGTCAAGGTCATGTATGCAGATGTTGACGAAAACCTGCATCGCGCTGCTGGTCGATCCGTGCTGTCCCACCTGCTGGCCATGTGGGAACGCGGCGAGGTTGCTTGCCCTGATTTACCACCAGGGCCCGATTCAACATACCGGCTCGCTTGAGCCTAAACCCGTACCAATCCCGACACCTAAGGAAGCCCCATGAGCCAAGATAGCGTTCTCTATGAAAAAGAAGGCCGCGTCGTCACCTGGACGATCAATCGCCCGGATATCCGCAACGCCGTATCCGCACCAGAAGTCGTCGCGCGCTTTGAAGAAATTGCCGAAATGGTTGCCAAAGACCATGATGTATCCTGCGTAATCCTAACGGGCGCTGGCACCGCGTTTTCATCCGGCGGCGACGTTAAAAACATGGCGGCACGCGCACCTGAAATGCAAAAACAACCTTTCGCCACCCGTCACTGGTATCGTGAAGGCATCCAGCGCATTCCGCTGGCGCTGGACAAGGTGGAAGTGCCGATCATCGCCGCCGTTAACGGCCATGCCATCGGCGCTGGCTGCGACCTGGCCATGATGTGCGACATTCGAATTGCAGCAGATTCCGCCCAGTTTGGCGAAGTATTTGTGAATCTTGGCATTATCCCGGGCGATGGCGGGTCCTGGTATTTGCCGCGCCTTGTTGGCCGTTCCAAAGCGTTTGAAATGACATTTACTGGCGACGTGATTGACGCTGCAGAAGCCAAAGAAATCGGCCTGATTTCCCACGTCGTACCGTTCGATGACTTGATGGACGCAGCCCGCAAGATGGCAACCAAAATCTCCCGCAAGCCCCCAGAAGCACTGCGCATGACCAAGCGCTTGCTGAAGGAAAGCGAATTCCAGCGCTTGGATACCGCACTCGAAATGGCCGCAGGCATGCAGGCCTTGGCCCAAGCGACCAAAGACCATCAGGAAGCGGCGAATGCGTTCGTTGAAAAGCGCCGCCCCGAATTCAAGGGCGAGTAGCAGTACCCCATGCCAAGCTTTAAAAGCCTCGACGACATCGACGTTCTCGGCAAAACCGTTCTGGTGCGGGTTGATTTCAACGTGCCCGTCCAAAACGGCAAAGTGACGGACGCGACCCGGATTAAACGGGCGCTGCCAACCATCCGTGACCTCACGGCAAGGGGCACGCGCGTTGTGTGCCTTTCGCATTTCGGCAGGCCAAAAGGCCAACCGAACGCGGATATGTCACTTCGCCCAATTGCAGACAGCCTAGCGGAGGCGCTTGGCAAGCCGGTCGCGTTCGCTGGAGATTGCATTGGGGCGGAGGCTGAGAGCGTCGTCGCCGGGCTGGCGGAGGATGGCGTGGCACTGATGGAGAACGTTAGGTTCCATAGCGGCGAGGAAGCGAATGACGTGGACTTTGCCCGCGCCCTCGCCCGCCTTGGCCATGTTTATGTGAACGACGCGTTCTCCGCAGCGCATCGCGCCCATGCCTCAACCGAAGGCTTGGCGCGCCTGCTGCCAGCAGCGGCAGGGCGGGCGATGCAAGCGGAACTTGAAGCACTTGGCGCAGCGTTGGAGAACCCCAAACGGCCCGCAGCCGCACTTGTCGGCGGGGCCAAGGTTTCCTCCAAGATTGCCATTCTGGAAACGCTGGTAAGCCGGGTTGATGCGCTGATCGTGGGTGGCGGCATGGCAAATACGTTCCTGCTGGCGCTAGGTCACGACATGGGCAAGAGCCTTGTTGAGGCGGAAATGCTGGATACCGCGCGCGCAATTATGGCGAAGGCGAACGAAAGCGACTGCTTGATCGTGTTGCCGACCGACGCCGTATGCGCAAGTGAATTCAAAGCGAACCCGGATACAGTTGTTGTGCCGGTAACGGCAGTGCCAACAGCGCAGATGATGCTTGATGTGGGGCCAGACAGTGCGACATCCCTGGCGGAACTGCTGTCTGACTATAAGACCATCGTATGGAACGGACCGCTTGGCGCATTCGAAACGCCGCCATTCGATGCTGCAACCAATCGCGTAGCCCAGGCGGCAGCAGCACTAGTGAAATCAGGCAAACTGCTGGCCGTCGCAGGCGGTGGCGACACCGTGGCTGCATTGGCGCATGCTGGCGTGGTCAATGACTTCACCTATGTATCGACAGCAGGCGGCGCATTCCTTGAATGGCTAGAGGGCCGAACATTGCCTGGTGTTGCTGCGCTAGAGGCTGCAGCCGCTTAACGATTGTCAGCAGCAATAGGCGGCTGGTAGCGGAACACCTTTTTGTCGATGGGCGCACCTGTTAATGGTGAGATCAAGTTGACTTGGGTGACCGTGCCGCTGCCATCCACCACATTCCAGCCAAGAATACGCATCGGCTCCCGATCAAAAGCCAGGGTCACGCGGCCAGCTGTCAGGGCATTTTCTTGTGAGGCAGTCAGGTAGGCTTTATCTTCGATTTCAGCGGTTGCCAAAATCTCAACATCCTTCTTGATGGAAACTTGGTCATCCAACAGGAACCAAGCTGGCGTTAAGTGCGCCGGCACATGGGTAATAGACTCAAGATCGGCATCGAAATGCTTCACCAAGTTATTGTCGGACCAGATGACGTCGCTTAAAGGTGCGTCATATTCAAATCGAATACGGCCAGGGCGGCTGACCCACATCTTACCTGTCGCTTGCCCGCCATCGCTGTTCTGCTGAACGAACCGTGCTTCCAGCGTCCGCACACTATTCAGATACGCAATAATCCTATCGACCAGCGCTTGGTCTACGACCGCTTGGGTCATGCCCGCTTGCGATTGCTGAGCGAGAGCAGGCGTGGCCGCCGCGAGAGGCAGGATTGCGGCAAGCAGTATGAACAGACGGCGCATAAGCGGTTCCAAATGATTACGGCGTGATCAAGTATTCTCTATCCAATATGGCGCATTGGAGCGGCGACGCCAGGGCGAAACTACGGCAGAAACACGGCGGCCTGCGATTCCGTTCCGCAATGCCATTCTGGCTAGGTGGCCTATTCTGAATGATTACCGACCAGAACTTCACGTTTGCCCACATGGTTCGCAGCGCTAACAACGCCTTCAGCTTCCATCCGATCAATCAGCGTCGCGGCCCTATTGTAGCCGATTTTTAAGCGGCGTTGGAGATAGCTTGTTGAAGCTTTCTTATCTGCCGCAACGATTGCGACAGCGCGGTCATAAAGCCCGTTCTCGCTATCATCATCACCACCGCCTGATGGCTCAAACCCTGGAATGCCATCGGTAGCGGTTTCATCCTCAGTGACGCTTTCGATATATTCCGGCGGTGCCTGGCCCTTCAGGAAAGCGACGATATCGTTGACTTCCTCATCCTCCACGAACGGCCCATGGACACGCTTGATCCGCCCGCCGCCAGCCATATAAAGGCCATCACCATGGCCCAGCAATTGTTCCGCGCCACCTTCACTCAGGATGGTGCGGCTATCAATTTTACTGGTGACTTGGAAACTGATCCGCGTTGGGAAGTTGGCCTTAATCGTGCCGGTGATGACGTCCACAGACGGGCGCTGCGTCGCCATAATCAAATGAATACCGGCTGCGCGCGCCATTTGCGCTAAGCGCTGGATGGTGGCTTCAATGTCTTTACCGGCGACCAACATGAGGTCCGCCATTTCATCAACGACAACGACGATGAACGGCAGCGGCCGCATATCCAGCGGCTGCTCTTCGTAGATTGGGCGGCCTGTATCGGGGTCAAACCCCGTCTGGACGCGGCGGGTCAGCGCCTCACCCTTCTTGCGAGCCTCTTCAATGCGATTGTTGTACCCAGCAATATTCCGGACGCCGAGTGTCGACATGGCGCGATAGCGGTTTTCCATCTCCCGCACCGTCCATTTGAGTGCCACAACGGCCTTCTTAGGGTCCGTAACGACGGGCGACAGAAGATGCGGAATGTCATCATAGACAGACAATTCGAGCATCTTCGGGTCAATCATGATGAAACGGCACTGCTCCGGCGTCATGGTGTAGAGCAGTGACAGAATCATGCTGTTGATCGCAACAGACTTACCGGACCCGGTCGTACCCGCGATCAGCAAATGCGGCATGCGCGCCAGATCGACAACGACCGGGGCCCCACCAATGTCCTTGCCCAACGCCAGCGGTAACCCGTGGACGCCAGCAAAATCCTTCGTCGCGAGTTGCTGGCGGAGATACACGATATCCCGGGTTTGGTTCGGCAGTTCAATACCGATCACGTTCTTACCTGGAACCGTCGCGACACGAACGGATACCGCACTCATATTGCGGGCAAGATCATCCGCCAGGCCAATGACGCGGGAGGCTTTGACGCCCGGTGCTGGCTCTAGCTCAAACAGGGTGACGACAGGGCCTTGGCGGAATCGCTTGATCTCACCCTTAACGCCGAAGTCTTCCAGCACAGTTTCAAGGCGGCGAGCTGTTTCATTCAGCAGGTCATCGCTCTCGACCTCAGTACCCTCTTCGCCTTCTTGCAGCAGATCGAGTGGCGGCAATTGGAAGCCGTCGTCGAGCGGTAGGTCCGGCTGAACGCCAGACTTGGCGCGGCGCGGCTTGGTCTTTGGTTTCTTCGGCGGCGCAGGCTCCTTGGCGACTTTCTTCGCCTTTGGCTTTTTGGGCGGTTTGGTTTTACCCGTGAGGCGCTCACCCAGCTTGCCGGTTAGGGACCGACGCGGTGTTGCGGCAATTTCAGGTTCTGGCTCGGGCTCTTCCCATTCGCCGTCCTCAATATCGCCCTCATACTCGTCGCTGCTGTCGTAGTCTGTTGGATCGACCAGTTCTGGCTCAACACGCTCACCACGGCGTTCCATGTGGCGCGCGTGGGCCGTGCGGGCCGCACGACCGCCATGGCCCATTGCCCAAAGGATCGCACGCCAAAGCCAACCGGCCGTGCGCTTAATCGCGCCAATGGGTGGGGCGAAACACCAGAATAAAAGTGTCGCTGCGATCATCCCGGCCAGAACGGCTGCAAGACCACCTTCGATGCCGGGCAGAAGCGCTTGCGCTAAGCGCCAAACATTGTCCTGCGCCTTAGCGCCCAGTGCGCCGCCGAGGCTTTCCGTCAGCGGCCAGAATTCTGGCGCTGGAACGGCGGAAAGCGCTGCCGCTGCCAATACAGCACCCAAGGGCAATAACGCCAGACGCAGCCAGAGAACCTTCGGCGGGCGATGCAGAAAGAACCGCCAGCCAAGGCTGAATGCCGCCAAGGGTGCAGCCCATGCGGCTAAGCCGATAGCCCGCAGCACAGCGTCTGCCGCTGATGCGCCAGTGGCACCCAACAGATTGTTTGGCGCTTGCCCGCTGGCCATACTGGCGCTTGGGTCCATCGGATCATACGAAAACAATGCGGCAGCCATCATCAGTGCCAGGCCGATGAGTGCTAGCGCGGCCATTTCCAAGGCGCGGAGCTTTAGAAAGCGCGCGAGTTGTGGTGGCAGGTACTTCGCTTCCTGGGCGCGCGGCTCCACCTTTGCCGGGACCCGTGTGGCACCGCGCGCAGGCGCTTTGCGTGGGCGCCGCTTGGGCGAACGTGGTGATGATGCAGCGTCAATCGCAACAGCCACAGGGCCGTCTCCCGCCTAAAATACGAACAAAACGGATACTACTGGGTCAGCGACGGCTTTCGCAAGCAAAAAGAGGAGTCTTAGACTCAAGGAATCATTCTAAGCTGCTGCGAATATATCATTCTGCAAAGAAAAACGGCCCGGAGCATAGGCTCCGGGCCGCAATTTAGCCTTGCGAGAGAGACCAAGGCTGTAGGGTCGAGGGGTTACATCGTCTGCGAACCGCGCCCGAACTCGGGATAGGCTTCCATGCCCAGTTCCGACTGATCGAGGCCCATAACTTCGGCTTCTTCATCTGCACGGATGCCGACGGTGGATTTCAGCGCGAACCACACGAGCAAGCTAACCGGGAAGACGAACACGCCAACTGCCAGAATGCCCACAAGCTGCGCCAAGATCGCCCCACCGCCGAAGATGCCAACGGCCAGGGTGCCCCAGATGCCCGCAACCAAGTGGGCGGAGATGGCACCCACAACATCGTCAATCTTGAACTTGTCCATCAGTGGCACTGCGAACACAACGATCGCGCCGCCGATACCGCCGATGATGATTGAGTGGAAGTGGTTCTGCAGGTCTGGACCAGCGGTGATTGAAACCAAGCCTGCAATCGCACCATTAAGCGCCATTGTAAGATCGACCTTCTTGTAGCGGATCTGGGTCACCATCATCGCGACAACCACGCCGCCAGCAGCCGCCAAGTTGGTGTTCACGAACACAATCGCCATCGCCGCAGCGTCCAAAGCACTGCCAAGGGCAAGCTGTGAGCCGCCGTTAAAGCCGAACCAACCGAACCACAGAATGAACGTACCAAGCGTTGCTAGCGGCAAGTTGGCGCCGGGCATCGGGCGAACTTCGCCGTTGGCACCGTAACGCCCCTTTCGTGCGCCGAGCACAATCGCGCCTGCCAATGCAGCCCAGCCGCCAGTGGAGTGCACCAAGGTGGAGCCAGCGAAGTCCATGAATTCAGCGCCAAATGCGGCGATGTACCAGTCACTGTTCAACCAGCCGCCGCCCCATTCCCAGGACCCAACGATTGGATAGATAAGCGCGGACAGAACAACCACGAAGGCCAAGAACGGCCATAGCTTAATGCGTTCCGCCAGTGTGCCAGAGACAATGGACGCTGCCGTCGCCACAAACACCATCTGGAAGAACCAGTCGGACTGCGCGGCATAGCCATTATCCGTCACGGCTTTGACCAGTTCCGGCGTCGCTTCATCCGCGCCCAAAAGCGCCAATTCCGCAGCCGGTGGGTTGTAGAAGAACGAGAAGGACCCGATGAAGCCGCCATCTACATCCGTGTACATCACGGCATAACCGACCACATAGAACATCAAGCCAGCGATTGAGTAGAGCGCGATGTTTTTCAGGCAGATCGTTGCCGTGTTTTTGGAGCGGACCAGGCCCGCTTCCAGCATCGCAAATCCTGCCGCCATAAACATGACGACCAAGCCGTTCACCAGGAACGAGAAACTGTTGAAGACAAAAGCGGTTTCAGGATCAACCGCCGCCATGGCTGGGGCCGCCGCGAGCGATAATACGCCAGCGCCGACCAGTGAAAGTAAAGTCTTGCTCATAATGATTCCCCTTACAGCGCCGTAGCGCCGGTTTCGCCCGTGCGGATCCGCACGGCCTGGCCGACATCCAACACAAAGATTTTGCCGTCACCGATGCGCCCGGTATTCGCGGCCTTCTGGATCACCTCCACGGCGCCATCGACCTGTGAATCCTCAACCACCACCTCAATTTTGACCTTCGGCAGGAAGTTCACTGTGTATTCAGCGCCCCGGTAAATTTCGGTTTGCCCTTTTTGGCGCCCGAAACCGCGCGCCTCCGTGGCCGTCAATCCTTGAATGCCTATCGACGTGAGCGCTTCGCGCACATCATCGAGCTTGAAGGGCTTGATCACTGCCATGACCATCTTCATTCTCATCTCCTGAACCAGCGCTTGCGGGTATGCACACGCGTCAAGACTTCGTTTACAAGTTCCGTGCCAATTTTATTTACTGTTATTTTTCTTGATGTTAAGGAATGACAGAAGACAAATTGCTTATTTTTTGTGCATGATGAAAAACTAGGCAGTTTAAAATTTGGGCACCGCTGCGGCGTTCCGCTAATGGCACTTCGCCCGGACTGCGCTATTCTCCCCGTATGGCGAAAGCGAACCCTCCCCTGACGGACGTTCTGATTTCAGGCGCTGGCTTGAACGGACTGGCAGCAGCCCTGCTGCTGGCGGAAGCTGGGGCGCGGGTCATCGTGATCGACCCCGCGACCCGCGCGCGCCTGGAACACCCGGACTACGATTGGCGCACAACCGCCATCGCCCAAGGTGCCATGCGCATTCTGGACCGGATCGGTGCCTGGGACAGTGAAGCCTGGGCTTCTGGCGCTATCACCGATATCCGCATTATTGACGGCAATGGTCCGCTTTTCTTGCATTATGACGGCGGGGAGCTTGGCGAAGGTGACCTTGGCTGCATCGTGCCGAATGCCGCACTCCGCCGGCGCATGTTTGACGCCGTCATGGCCGCGCCGAACATTAAACTCCGCTTTGAAACAGGCTTGGAAGCGCTGAGCCTCTCCGCCAATGCCGCAATCGCTACGCTGAGCAATGGCGACGCAGTGCGCGCGCGGCTGGCAATCGGTGCAGATGGCCGCAACTCCCCCACCCGCAAACTGGCGGGTATCGGTGAGCGGTCATTCGATTATGGCCAAATATCCATCGTCTGCACCGCTGCACATGCAGAGCCGCATCGGGGCGTCGCCCACGAACGCTTCCTGCCATCCGGACCGTTCGCGATTCTGCCCCTGCCGGACACCAATGATGGTGCCGCTTCCCCCCACCGCTCCTCAATCGTCTGGACTGAGCGGGCAGACTTGGCAGACCGGCTGCTGGCGCTGGAAAAAGCAGAATTTGACTGTGAATTAGCCGCCCGCTTTGGTGATCATTATGGTGCGGTGGAAACGATCGGCCCGATCGGCTCCTTCCCCCTAAAGCTTGTAGCGGCGACAGCAATGACCAGCCAGCGCTTGGCGCTGGTGGGAGATGCCGCCCGGTCCATTCATCCAATTGCAGGCCAGGGCTTCAATCTTGGCCTTCGGGATTCCGCTGAACTGGCGCGGCGTGTCGCGGACCGCTTGGCGCTTGGGCTGGACCCAGGCGCGCCGGACGTGCTTTCGGGCTACACCGCCGCCCGGCTGAGTGACGTGGCGTCCTTGGTTGCGGCGACGGACAGCCTGAACCGGCTCTTTTCCAACCACGTGCCACCGCTTAGGCTGATGCGGATGCTGGGACTGGGCGCGGTACAAGCGACGCCGCCGCTAAAGCGCCTATTCATGCGTCACGCTATGGGCCTAGCTGGCCCGGCCCGGCATTTGGCGGGCGACAAACCGGTTTAAGGAGCCTGCCGCCATGCGCCTGATCATCGCCATGATGAAGCACGAAACCAACACCTATTCCCCCGTGCCAACACCGCTAGATGTATTCGCCCGCGGCACGCCCCGCGTTCCTGAAGGCGACGAAGTTGCACCTGCATTCAAAGGCACCAATTCTGCCATCGCAGCATTCCTGGACCTGGCTGAAGCTGAAGATGCGGAGATCGTGACCCCCATCGCAGCAGGCGCCTGGCCATCCGGTCCTGTCCACGACGATGCTTATGAATACATGACCGGTAAAATCCTGGATGCCGTGAAGGCGGGGGCTGACGGTATCTTGTTGGACCTGCACGGCGCAATGGTCACCCAGTCCCTGGAGGACGGCGAAGGCGCGCTGCTGAAACGTATTCGCGAAATTGCGCCAGATATGCCCATCGGCGTGGCGCTCGATATGCATACGAACCTGTATCCGGAAATTGCGGATAACGTGACCGTGCTGGCGGGCTACCAGACCTACCCGCATATCGACAGCTACGACACGGGCATGCGTGCAGGCAAAGCAGCAATTGCGGCGATCAAAGGCGAGGTTCGACCCGCGCTCGCCTGGGGCCAAAAACCTATGCTGCCGCACGTCATGCGCCAGGGCACGGATGATTTCCCGAACAAAGAATTGCAGGCAATGACCAAACGCATGGAAGCCGAAGGCGCGCTGACAGCGACGCTATTCGTTGGATTTCCCCATGCGGACATCAGCCAGGCGGGCCTATCCGCCGTTGTCGTCACCGATGGCGATCAAGCACAGGCTGCGGCATGGCGCGATGAACTGCTGAATTTTGCCTGGGAGCATCGCCAAAAGTTCGTCTATGAAATTGAGCCGCTTCAGGAAAGCCTTGCCCGCGCCAAATCCATGACAGCGGATGGTCCCATCGTGCTGCTTGATCATTATGACAACGCTGCATCAGGCGGCACAATGGACTGCATGGCGGTATTGAAAGGCATCATCAATGCCGGCCTGGAAGATGTCGCTGCCTTCGCTGTTCGCGACGAAGCCGCAGCCGCTGAATTGCATGCCGCTGGCGAAGGCACCAAGGTCACGATTAGCCTTGGCGGTAAGCGCGACATGCCGGGCATTGGCCTCAAGGGCAAGCCACTGGAAGTAACGGGCCACGTCGCAAAACTCTCGGACGGTCTCTACCGTAATGCAGGGCCAGCCGGGACCGGAATGCTGATGGATATGGGGCCGACGGCGGTGCTGGATACCGGCAAAGTTCAGATCATCATCACCACCAAGAACCAGGAACCCAACGACCTGAACTGTATGCGCAGCCTGGGCATTGAGCCCACAGAAAAGCGCTACCTTATGCTGAAATCCCGCATCCATTACCGCGCCGGATTCAGGAAGATCGCTGGTGCCACCATCGAATGCGCAGGCGAAGGTGTGTGTACGTCCGACTACGACGCAATTGAATTCAAGCATGTCCGCCGCCCGATCTATCCGCTGGATGATATTTAACGACTAGCTTGATGATTGCCGGATGTAAGTAATCGCCCCAACGCATTCTCCTCGCCCCCCAATGGGGGGAGAGGGACAGGGTGAGGGGGCCGACTGCTACGCAAGCAAGCTCAAAATTATGTCCACGCTTTCAACGACCTTGATACATCCCCCCTCACCCTCCCCTCTCCCCCCGTTGGGGAGCGAGGAGCCCTGGAAGCAGCGCTTTGTTACTTATCGCCCGCACCAAAGCGGCTGTTGAATATCTGCTCCATCAACGGCACTCTGGTTCGCAGATGACCGTCCTCGAAAGCCTCCTCCCGAATGTCTCAATCCAACCGCCCGATCCGCGTCGCCGTTGATATCGGCGGCACGTTCACGGACATCGAAATTCATGATGCCCGCACCCGCCAAGCACACGCCCACAAAACGCCCTCTACACCGGATGATCCATCCCGTGGATTGGCGACCGGGCTGCAGGAAGCTGGCCAGCTCTTTGGCTTCACACTGGCTGATATCGGCCTGCTGCTGCACGGCACCACCATCGCCACAAATGCGGTGTTGGAGCGGAAACTGCCCAAGGGGGCCATGCTGACGACGGCGGGTTTTGAGGATGTGTTGGAAATTGGCCGACATATGCGCAAGGAGCTCTACAGCCTCGTCGCAGAACCACGCGCGCTTTTGATTCCCCGCCAGCAACGCTTCGGCGTGGCGGAGCGGGTGCGCTATGACGGTGCCGTTGAGACGCCGCTGGATGAGGCCGCGGTCACGGATCTCGCCAAGCGCCTGGTTGATGACGGCGTTGAAGCGCTCGCTATCGGCTTCCTGAATGCCTATGCAAACCCGGACCATGAACGCCGCGCACTCGAAATCGCCGAGGCGGCAGCACCAGGCCTCGCAGTCTCCGCCTCCCATGAAGCCAGCCCTGAAATTCGAGAGCTTGAGCGGTTCTCAACAACAGCTCTCAACGCCCTGCTGAAGCCCGTCGTTTCCCGATATCTGGAGCAAGTGGAGGGCCGCCTCGCTGCTATCGGTGTGACAGCGCCGCTCTATCTGGTGCAATCAAACGGCGGTGTTGCGAAACCGGCTGAGGCCGCGCGATTGCCTGCAAAACTGCTGCTCTCTGGCCCCGCTGGCGGTGCTATGGCGATGGCGGCATTGGCGGCGCGCCATGGCCTGAAGAACCTTGTCGGCATCGATATGGGCGGTACCAGTGCCGATATCTCTGTCGTCAGCGACAGTGCCATTGGGCAAACGCCCGAAGGTGAAATCGACGGCTTGCCAGTGCGCTTACCCATGATCGAAATCCGAACCATCGGCGCTGGCGGCGGATCACTGGCGCGGGTTGAGGCGGGCGGCCTCCGCGTCGGGCCAGAGAGTGCGGGTGCCATGCCAGGACCCGTCTCCTACAAGCGTGGCGGCACCCAACCTGCCGTCACAGACGCAAACGTTGCCCTCGCCCGGATTGATGCGCCCTCCTTCCTCGGCGGTGCTATGCCGCTGGATGATGCAGGTGCCCGCAACGCCATCGCCGAGCATGTCGGCGCGCCGCTTGGCCTCGGTGCTGAAGCCGCAGCGGCGGGCGTTCTGGAAGTTGCGGATGCCCATATGGGAGATGCGATCCGGCTGTCCCTGTTTGAGAAAGGCGCTGACCCGGCAGACTTCGCGCTGGCACCCTTTGGCGGTGCTGCTGGTCTCCATGCCGCCGCAATTGCGGACTCGCTTGATATGCGCCGCATGGTTCTGCCAGCGAATGCCTCCACGCTATCCGCCCGGGGTATTCTGGCGGCAGACCTTCGCCACGACCTCGCCCGCTCCCGCCGCCTGCGCGCCAATACGGGTGGTGAGGCTGATGCTGTAGCCGCATTGCAAGACATGGCGGCAGATTTACGGGCTGAAGCTGAAGCCGCCCTCATCCGTGATGGCGTCGAGGCTGATGCACGGGCGTATGAGTTTTCCGCCGATATGCGCTATCGCGGCCAAGCCTATGAGTTGGTGATCCCCTGGGGCGACGTAGCGCCATCCGCCGCGTCCCTGGCTGATCTGGTGCAGCGCTTCCATATCGAGCACGCCGCCCGCTTCGCCCATAGTGACGAGGCTGATGTGGTCGAGATCGCAACCCTCCGCCTCGCCGCCATTGGACGGATGCCGGACCCGGAGCTTGCAGACGCTGCCGGCGCATCCGGCGATCCTGCCCCACCGGTTCCTTCCGGCAGCAGGCGCGTATGGCTGGATGACGCCTGGGTCGAGGCCGCGATTTATCAGCGGGGCGACATTGACGCTGGGGCCAGCCTAACCGGCCCCGCCATCATCGAAGAAGCTTTCACGACATTGGTCGTGCCAGCCCGCTGGACCGTCACAATGACGCCATCCGGCGATATGCTCGCGGAGAAGAACTGATGACCGCCCCATCCCGCACCATCGACCCCATCCGCCTGGAAGTTATCCGCAACGCCCTGGTTGCTGCGTCAGAGGAAATGAACATCTCCATCTGGCGAACCGCGCGCTCTACCGTTGTGCGCGAAACGCTGGATTATTCGACCGCGATCTTTGATGGCCATGGCCGCGCCGTCGCACAATCAACCCGGATTCCGGTGCACCTAAACAGCATGTCTGTCTGCCTGGAAGAAATCATTGCCCATTGGATTCCGTTAGATCAATGGCATGAAGGTGATGTGATCCTGACCAATGATCCCTATGCGGGCGGTCAACATTTGCCGGACTTCGTGGCCTTCAAGCCGGTCTATGCGGATGGCGTGCGTGTCGCGATTTCAGCGACCGTTGTGCATCACATTGATGTCGGCGGCGGCGCTCCCGGCAGCTATTTCGCGGGTGCGACAGAAGTATTCCAGGAAGGCCTTCGCCTGCCGCCCATGAAGCTGGTTGAAGCAGGCCGCCGCAACGAAGCTATCCTTGCCACCATCCGCCGCAACAGTCGCGAGCCGGAGAAAATTGGCGGCGATGTCGCGGCACAATTGGCAGCCCTGGATGTCGGTGCACGGGCGGTCATGCGGCTGGTAAATCGCTATGACGCGGCGACCATCGATGTCGCAATGGATGCGATCCTGGATCAATCCGAAGCCGCCATGCGCTCCGCCATCAGCGATATCCCGGACGGAACCTATAGCTTCGAAGACTTTGTCGATGATGACGGGCAAGATGCAATTGGCCTCAAGGTCCATGCGGTCGTGACGGTTGATGGCGCGCAGGCCCGGATTGATCTTTCAGGTTCAGCCGACCAAGCGCCCGGCCCCGTCAACTGCACGCTCAACATGGCCAAAAGCGGCGTCTATTGCGCGTTGCTGATGGCTGCAGGCGGCAAAGCCATGGCGAATACGGGTGCCTATCGGCCAATAGAAATCGTCGCCCGCCCGGGTGCTATCGTCAGCGCTGAATCCCCAGCCCCAGTCGCCAACCGCATGGCGACGGGCCATCGGATCGTCACCACCGTTCTGGGGGCCTTGGCGGAAGCCGTGCCGGACCTTATTCCGGCTGCCTATTACGGCGTCTCCTATGTGGCGGCCCTTTCTGCGCCCGATGCATCCGGCGAACGGCGGGTATATTTCGAGATCGAAGTCGGTGGGTGGGGCGCGCATCCGACAGCAGACGGTGCGAGCGGATTCTCCGCCGGGTTCCACAATCTGGCCAACTCGCCGATGGAGATGTGTGAGGCGCTATTCCCGGTCATGTTTACCCATTACGGCCTGATCCCCGATAGCGGCGGCGCAGGCCAAAGGCGTGGCGGCCTTGGCTTGGCGCGGGAATGGCGGCTTGAATCCGACTGGGGTGTGCTTGCTGGCAGCTTCGACCGGTTCCGCTATCCGCCATACGGCCTGAACGGCGGTGAGCCCGGCGCGCCCGGCCAATTCCGCATGTGGCGGGATGGTGAGATGACCCAGCTACCGTCCAAAATCTCCGGCGTTCAGCTGAAACGCGGCGACCGCGTGCGCCTCGATACTGCAGGCGGCGGCGGTTGGGGCGATCCGCGAGCACGGAATGCGAAAGATTTAGCGGCAGATTTGGCTGCTGGATATGTCACAGAGGCAGGCGCTGCTGTATACAAGCCCGGATAGACCGTAACCTCAGAAAGCCTCAGCCCATGGCCGCTCCACAAAAACAAAAATGGCAGTTTTGGAT
>CALLKY010000109.1 GCA_938083135.1 uncultured Alphaproteobacteria bacterium
AGAAAAGCCGCCGCCCGTAATCTCCCAGATCTCTGGGACGCCATCCGAGACGCCATCGACGACCTCACGCCAAACGACTGCAGGAGCTACTTCACAGCTGCAGGCTATGAACCAGAATGATGGGAATCTGCTCTAGAGACGACTTCGCTTTGCCGGCGACGAAGGGGATGGATCAGCGCCAATTCGCCAAAGAATTCCCCCGTGCCCAATCGTGACACAGTCGTGCCCTCGCGGACTTCGAGCGCACCCGACGCCACGAAATACATGGCGGCCCCTCGCTCCCCAACCGACAGAATGGTTTCACCGGGCGTTGTGAACCGCGTGTCAAACGCCCGAGCCAATTTCCGCCGCTGCTTTGGGTCGAGCGCTGCGAAAAGCGGCACGCGGTTTAGCAAAGCAACCGGTTTCAGCGTCAGGTCCAGCCTCGGTGGTTTTGTGGCAGCGTGTTCGCGTCGATCCAAATCCGCGATCAAGCTATCGTGCAATTCTTGGCCAACAACGCCATCATTCAACAGCCGCCGGTACTGCTGACGCTCACGGCGAAGCGCGGCATAGGCGATCAAGGTACGTTCAATCACACTGGCATATTTCGGGTATTGCGCAGCAATCACATTAATTTCTGTATCAATATCCTCGTGCCGGGCTTGCATGAGTTGCACAAGATTGGCCGCCGCGTCTTTACCAATCATGGGCGGCATCGAAGTCTCCGCAAATCGAGCAAGCTCCCGCGCGACACGCTCACCTTCCAGCAATGTAATGAAGTGCAACTCAATCGCTGAGCGAAGCGGTGCATCAATATGGAAGGTCCGTTGGAGCCGGATCGCAAACCGATAGGCAGGAGCAGGCTTCAAGGCCTCCTTTGCCGCCGCTTGATACCCTTCCCGCCCGCTCAAGCGCGCTGCATCCGCAATCCGGTCTGCATGCAAGCGCAACAAGCCAGCAGCCCGGGGGCCAATGGCACCATCTTCAAACGCTTGACGGATCAGGCGCGTTTCCTGGCCACTGATAATCGTGAGCCCCAAACGGAGGCGTTCGCCGAACGGAATACGCTCACCGCCTGCCTGCGCCTCAGCTTGCGCCACGACTTGTTCTTGTTGTGCGCCCAGGGCCGCTTCAACGGCAAGCAAGGCGTCTGGCTCCAAATGACGGGCGCGGACAAGATCACGAACAACGGTGCGGACACGTTCTAGCGCGCCGGCGATAATTTTCTCCCGAAGCGCCATATCCGTCGCTGAAAGCCTATTAAGGCCAAGCTTTCGGGTTAGCCATGCCAGGGTCGAGGCGTTCAGGAAGATCGTTGCGAGCGTATATGAGGCTGCGATCGCTGCCAGCATGCGGGCATCTTCGCCAAGCACGCTCATATCAGCGATGGAAATCGCCAACACTAAAGTCACGGAACCGCGCACTCCGCCCCAAATGACCAGGTAGCTTTGTGGACGGGTCAAGGGTGCGGTAAGCCGAAGAGTCGCCATGAGGGGCAACAGGCCAAACAAAATTACCGCCCGTGCCGCCATCGCACATAGATAGACAAGAAGTGTGAGCGGCACGATCAACCAGCCAAGTTCACCGATCAATCCCGGCACCAAGCTTGTCGCAATCATCATGATCAGCGCATTCGCCCAAAAACCGATCTGCGCCCATACAGCTTTCACGGTCTGCCAATTGCCTGGCCCCATGCGCATGAACCCGGCCCACCCTGTGGTGAGGCCCGCAAATACGACAGCAACGACACCAGAGCCGCCGAAAATCTGCTCCGAGATAATGAAAGCGCCATAGGCCACAATGACCGTAATGGTGGCCTCGGCGACTGTAGCCCGCACAAGCAGCGGGTATATTCGGCTGGCAATTACGGCGATGCTCCAGCCGACAGCAGCGCCAGAGCCGAAGCTATACAAAAACCCGGTCAACAATCCGCCAAACGATGGCTCTGCCTCATTCCGCATAACGGCCAGCAACAGCCCGAATATCGTGATCGCAGCGGCATCGTTGAGAAGGCTTTCGCCTTCAAGGATTGTCAGCAGCCGGCGCGGCGCGCCTATTTCCCGGAATGTGCTGACAACCGCCCCCGGGTCCGTCGTCGCAACGGCAGCGCCGACCAGGAGACAAGCCAAGAGCGCCATTGGTGAAGCCAGCCACAGCATCACGCCGATAGCACCTGTCGCAGCGACGACGGCCAGAACGGCCATCGCCAATACGGCAGCAGAATCCGCCAGCAGCCGACGAACGTTCACGGCCAGCGTCATGTCAAACAGCAGCGGCGGTAAGAAGAAGTAGAGCAAGGCCTGGGAATCGAGCGCTAACTGTTCAACGAACCATTGGTCGTAGGTGTCCAGCGTGCCTCGGAATATCTCAAGCCCAAAAATCGATGTCGCGAGGCCATGGGAAAGCCCAAGGGCGGCCAACAGCACTGCGACTGGCTGGCCAAGCTTCCGCGCTAAGGGAACTGCCAGGGCGGCAGCACCCAATAGGGCGATCAACGCAAGGAGAATGACTACGGCGATGCTCATGGGTCAGCGAATATTATGGGCCAATTCAAAGCCTAAGCGCAAACCAAGCTCGGTATCACATCATATGTAAGCCTAGAACACGCCGCGCACCCGGGCTTCCTGGTAGCGTGCTTCGCGATCCACCTGAATATTGCGATGGGGGCGGAAACTATCCGTTTGCGCAGCCGCCCACCAGTCCGCATAGCGGGTAGAGCCTGGGTCTTCGATCAACTGATCCCGGGCGATGAATGGATAAATCCGGTCTATCGCACGCAATTCATTCGGGCTGATGCGATGATGCAGGTGATGCGGCTCAAGCTCACTTGGATGATCCAGGCCAGCTGCAGCAACGATCTCTTTCAGAGTCTCGATCGTGTGGTCATGGAAGCGATGCACCCGCTGGGCTTTATCTTCCACCACCAACCCGCGTTGGCGGAGCTTATCCTGGGTCGCGACGCCAACAGGGCATTCGCCGGTGTGGCACTTCAATGAATGAATGCAGCCGACTGTGAACATGAAAGCCCGCGCCGCATTGGTCCAATCCGCACCAATGGCCGCGTTGGCTGCGATATGAAAGGCACCCGTGGCCTTGCCTGCCGCCGCGATCCGCACCCGATCACGCAGTCCAGCGCCAACAAGGGCGTTGCGTGTCAGCACCAAGCCTTCACGAAGTGGCATGCCGACATGGTCCGCAAATTCCTGGGGGGCAGCACCCGTGCCGCCCTCGCCGCCGTCCACAACAACAAAATCGACCGTCGTATCAAGCTCATGCATAGCTTTGGCTATGGCGAATACTTCGTGCGGCTGGCCGACACAGAATTTGAGGCCGACAGGCTTACCGCCGCTCAATTCCCTGAGCTTCGCTGCCCATTCAATCATGTCACGGGGGCTATCGAAGGCACTGTGAAATGCAGGAGAGATACAATCGGTACCAACAGGGACGCCCCGCGCTTCGGCGATTTCTTCGGTCACTTTCGCACCGGGTAGCATTCCGCCATGGCCTGGCTTCGCACCTTGGCTAAGCTTGATTTCGATCATCTTGACCTGGGGGTCTTGTGCTGTCGCCTGGAACGCACCTTCGTCAAACGACCCATCACGATTGCGGCAGCCGAAATAGCCTGACCCAATTTCCCAAACGATATCGCCGCCATGCTTACGGTGATATCGGCTGATCGAGCCTTCGCCGGTATCGTGATAAAAATTCCCGCGCTTTGCGCCTAAGTTCAACGCCTCAATTGCGTTTGCGCTGAGGGAACCGAAGCTCATGGCGGAAATATTCAGCAGCGAGGTTGAATAGGGCAATTTGCAATCCGCCCCGCCCACATCAACCCGCAAATCGCCTTCACAATGGGGACGCGGTGCCATGGAATGGGTGATGAACTCATATTCGCTGGAATAAACGTTCAAGCGCGTGCCAAACGCCATCGCATCTTCCTGGCCTTTTGCGCGGGCATAGACGACAGAGCGGCTGTCCCGGTCAATCGGACGGCCTTCGAGATCACCCTCGACCACATA
This sequence comes from uncultured Alphaproteobacteria bacterium, assembly GCA_938083135.1. GTDB lineage: Bacteria > Pseudomonadota > Alphaproteobacteria > Bin95 > Bin95 > VMCJ01. Next base: position 4,002 of record CALLKY010000109.1, read on the forward strand.
CTGGCGGAGATAAGGCCTGAGTTCCTCAAAAACCCAGCGCGCCCGGGCGATGATCGGATAATTCCGCAGCAGCGCATGATGGCTCTGGTTCATGTCCCAGAGACCAAGCAACACCAAACTGCCAAAAATTGCGACTGCCCACCATGCATGAACGGATGCCGTAAGGCAGATCAACGCGACCAGAAGCCCTACACAGGCAAGCAGAAATCCGCCAAGGCGCTTTACGATCGCTGGGATATGTAAGCGACCGAAATCATTATCTATCGCCAAGGCTTGCTCTCCGCCGAATGTCGGTCTGTGTTCTGACTAGTCCCTGACAATAAGAACAGACGCCGTTGTGTTCCGTTGCACCATATCGGCTGTTGGGCCGATAAGGCGGTCAGTCAGTTCTGGCCGGTGGGATGACATTACGATCAGGTCGACGTCAAGTTTCTTCGCCGCTGATACAATCTCCCGGAATGTCCGACCGATTGCAACATGGGATGTGACCTTATAATCCGCCAACTCAGCATTAACGACGTCCGCCAGGGCGTTTGTGGCACCCGCAACAATCGTCGTCTCAATGTCCGGCGGGAAGTATTGCGCCGTCATTGAAGTGCGCACTTCAGGTACGACTGTCATGACATGCAAGGCGGCACCGAACGAGTCCGCGAGCGCCTTGGCCGTTGGCATCGCTTTGGCCCAAGAGCTTGGTTCAGAAAGGTCAATCGGAAGCAGGATGGTTTTATACATATCAAGCGCTCCCCTATGCTGTAGCCGCAGCGGTCGCCGTTGGAACCCGGCGGCGCTGGACCATGATGAGTAAGACGAGGATCAGCAGGGCCGGAATGTAGGCCAGATACTTGCTTGGCGTATCTGCAGGTTTCAGAACCTCCAAAATCTGTTGATCCCAGTCGAGGCCGATCTTCTTCGCGGTGGAATCAAAGGCAGCGTCATCGATGATGGTCTTGCCATCATTCTGCACAACCGTCAGGCCAACCGCTTGGAGCTTCGCCGCGCCATCAGCACCTTCAGGCACAGGCAGCACCACAACCCATTCTCGCTTCGAGCCCACGGCATCGACGCCTGCAATCCGCATGCGCATCTCCGCCCCTGCCGCTGTATCGCCAAGTGCTTCAGCCAGTTTGGCAGGTGGTACGGATTCATAAGGCGGGAAGGCCTGATCCATCCAGAAGCCGGGGCGGAAGAACGTGAACGCCAGGAGAAGCAGCACAGCCGTCTCCCAGATCTTGTTCCGTGCGAAGAACCAGCCTTGGGTGGCGGCGGCGAATAGCAACATCGCTATCGTCGCCGTTATGAAGATGAAGATGCCGTGTATCCAATCAACGCCGATCAACAACAGGTCCGTGTTGAAGATGAACAGGAACGGCAGCGCTGCGGTACGGAGCGAATAGAAGAATGCTACGAACCCAGTTTTTATCGGGTCCCCTCCCGATATCGCCGCCGCCGCAAAGGATGCAAGCCCAACTGGCGGCGTCACATCTGCCATAATGCCGAAATAGAACACAAACAGATGCACAGCGATCAGTGGCACAATCAGCCCATTTTCCTGGCCGAGCGTTACAATAACCGGAGCCAGCAAAGCCGATACGACGATATAGTTCGCCGTGGTTGGCAAGCCCATGCCCAGGATTAGCGATAGAACTGCCGTCAGGAACAGGATGGCGAGCAGGTTGCCGCCAGCCAGCACCTCAACCACGTCTGCCAATGCAGAGCCGACACCGGTTTGGCTAACGGCACCAACGATGATGCCTGCGGTCGCCGTTGCGATGCCAATGCCAATCATGTTGCGGGCACCAGAAATCAGGCCCTCAATCAGCTCATTAAAGCCACGCTTGGCTTGAGCGGAGAGATCATTCTGTTTGCGGAAAAACGCCATGATCGGGCGCTGTGTCACAAGAATGAAGATCATGAACGCGGATGCCCAGAAGGCAGAAAGGCCGGGCGATAAGCGATCCACCATTAGCGCCCAAACAAGCACTACAACTGGCAGGATGAAGTGCAAGCCTGATTTGATCGTTGGCCCCGGAAGCGGCAAGGCTGCGACAGGCGCATTCGGATCATCCAATTTTGGTTCAGGATAGTTGGACCCGAACTTCAGGAGGCCGACATACACGGTCGTCAGCAGCGCAAAGATCACATAGGGTGCGGCCGATCCAAACGTCGGCTTGATCCAACCCATGCCGTAATAAACACCCAGCGACACCGCGCAGAGCAGCAGGATGCCGAACACGAAACCAACCAGGCGACGCATCAACGGCCCCGGCACATAAGCGCGCGGCAGGCCTTCCATGCCAGCTTTCGCGGCTTCAAGGTGCACGATGTACACAAGTGCGATGTAAGAAATGACCGCTGGCAAGAAAGCGTGGGTCACAACGTCGAAATAGGGAATGCCCACATACTCGACCATCAAAAACGCAGCAGCGCCCATGACCGGCGGCATGATCTGGCCATTCACCGATGAGGCAACTTCAACAGCACCGGCTTTCTCTGACGAGAACCCGACCTTCTTCATAAGCGGGATCGTGAACGTGCCGGTCGTCACCACATTGGCGATGGAGGAACCCGAAATCAGGCCCGTCATGGCGGAGGAAACAACCGCAGCTTTCGCCGGGCCGCCCTTCATATGGCCCATCAACGAGAAGGCCACCTGAATGAAGTAATTGCCAGCCCCTGCCCGGTCGAGCAATGCGCCGAATAGGACGAACAAGAAGACGAATGATGTCGAAACGCCCAGGGCAATCCCGAAAACGCCTTCCGTCGTGATCCAGTGATGGTTCACAATCTCGCGGATATTGTTGCCCTTATGGGCGATTATGTCCGGCATATATTGGCCGAGCACGGTGTAAAGCAGGAAGAGGGAAGCCACGATCACCAGTGCCGGGCCAAGCGCCCGCCGGGTTGCTTCCAAAAGCAGTAGCAGGCCGGCCACGCCGACAACGTAATCCAGGAAGATCGGTGTACCGACACGGCCTGAAATTTCCCGGTAAAAAATGAAGAGATATACGGCGCAGAAGCCGCCGACCGCTGCAAAAACCCATTCATGGATGGCGATTTTGTCTGGGCGGGTTGACAGCGCGCATCCACCGGCGATAGCAACGCCAATGGCGATCACGATCCAGGCTGGGAAAATGTCGCCCGCGGAGATCGCCAAAAGTGCGCCCAGTGCGAGCGGGACGATAATGCCAAGTGCCCGCTGCACCACGGTATTGGTTGGCGGGAACGCCAAGAACGCGAGTACAATGGCGAACATCAGGTGGATTGAACGGGCTTCCGTGTCATTAAAAACACCGAAGCCAAGTGCGAATGGTAATGGGGACGCAAACCAAAGCTGGAACATGGACCAAATAAGCGCCAATCCGGCTATGAGCTTTCCAACAGCCCCGCCAGCAGACCGACCGCCGGTATCCGAAGCTGCAATCAATTCATCCAGCTCAGCCTGTGTTGGGCTGGTTTTCTCGCCCGTCTCTGCGCTTACGTCCGCCATCTTCATGCCCCCCGGCATATAATGTTACGAAGGTCTTCTTTTGGCCTGATAGAAAAAAGGCCCCGCCAGCGGCGTGCTAGCGAGGCCTTTTAGGCTGTTACATCCAGCCGCGTTCTTTGTAGTACTTGATCGCACCGTCATGGAGTGGTGCGGAGAGGCCGTCCTTGATCATGTCGGCTTCTTTCAGGTTGGCGAAAGCTGGGTGCAGCTTCTTGAACCGATCGAAGTTATCAAACACCGCCTTCACGACCTGATAGATCGTATCGGCTGGCACATCGGAGGATGACACGAATGTCGCCTTCACACCGAATGTGTTGGTGTCTGCGTCCGACCCCTTGTACATGCCGCCAGGAATGACCGCTTTCGCATAGAAAGGGTTGTCCGCAACCAGCTTGTCGATGGCCGCACCGTCCACGTTCACCAGATTTGCATCCCTCGTCGTGGTTGCTTCCTGGATGGAACCAGCCGGGTGGCCGACCGTGAAGACCATGGCGTCAATCTTATTATCGCCAAGAGCGCCCGCCTGTTCAGCAGACTTCAGCTCAGACGCGAGCGAGAAATCGTCCGTTGACCAGCCCTTAGCAGCCAAAACAACATCCATCGTCGCCCGCTGGCCAGAACCAGGGTTGCCAATGTTGACGGGCTTGCCCTTCAGGTCATCAAAAGACTTGATGCCCGTCTCAGACCGCGCAACAACCGTGAACGGCTCGCCATGCACGGAGAACACCGCACGAAGCTTTTCGTACTTGTCGCCTTCGAACTTGGCTGAACCATTGTAGGCGTGGAACTGCCAGTCTGACTGCGCAACGCCCATCTGGCGGTCGCCGTTTTTAATGGCGTTGATATTGTCGATAGAACCACCAGTGGAAGGTGCCGTGCACTTGATATTGTGCTTGGAGGAACCTCGGTTGACCAAACGACAGATCGACTGACCGACGACGTAATACACGCCCGTCTGCCCGCCCGTGCCAATGGTCACGAAAGTTTCAGCCTGCGCCGGAGCCGCGGCTCCGCCAATCGTAAACGCTAGAGCAGATTCCCATCATTCTGGTTCATAGCCTGCAGCTGTGAAGTAGCTCCTGCAGTCGTTTGGCGTGAGGTCGTCGATGGCGTCTCGGATGGCGTCCCAGAGATCTGGGAGATTACGGGCGGCGGCTTTTCTG
>CALLKY010000110.1 GCA_938083135.1 uncultured Alphaproteobacteria bacterium
TCAGAAAAGCCGCCGCCCGTAATCTCCCAGATCTCTGGGACGCCATCCGAGACGCCATCGACGACCTCACGCCAAACGACTGCAGGAGCTACTTCACAGCTGCAGGCTATGAACCAGAATGATGGGAATCTGCTCTAAGCGGACAATTGAAGCGACCGCGATTGCCCCCGGCATTGTCGCCACACGACCGATCAGCCACGAAGAACTCGCGGAGATGATGCGATGACCCGGAAAATACTGCCGCTTATCCTCATTGGCCTCTCAAGCATGACGCTTGGTGCCTGCAATACCTTTGACCGTGCCGCTGCAATTGGCTCGCCACCGCAGATGACCCGTGTTGAAAACCCGGTGCGCAGGCCAGAATACCAGCCTATTTCCATGCCAATGCCACGCCCTGCCACCGCGCCACGCTATGCGAATTCACTTTGGCGGCCAGGCGCGCGCGCATTCCTGAAAGATCAGCGGGCCTCTTCAGTGGGTGACATCGTGACCGTCGCCATTCAGATTTCGGACTCGGCAAAAATTTCCAACAAAACAACCCGCGCCCGCAACAATCTTGAGGACGCAGACCTACCAGCGCTGGGGGGTTTGGAAACACAGCTATCGAAGCTGTTACCGAAAGCCGTGAATCCGGCCAACTTGATTGAATTTGGCAGTAAGACAGAAAATTCTGGCGAAGGCACAATTGACCGGGGTGAGACGATCAACCTCCGGGTCGCTGCTATCGTCACCCAGACCCTGCCAAACGGCAATCTTGTCTTACAGGGACGGCAGGAAGTGCGTGTGAATTTTGAAATGCGGGAACTATTGGTAACCGGCGTGATCCGGCCAGAGGACATCGCATCTGACAATACTGTCGCCTATGACAAAATTGCTGAAGCACGTATTTCCTATGGCGGACGCGGGCATATCAGTGATGTGCAACAGCCCCGCTACGGCCAGCAACTCTTTGATGTGGTGTTCCCTTTCTAGAAGGAATTCCACACCACGGCCACGAAAAACGGCGCTTCCAAGGTATGGAAGCGCCGTTTGTCGTTCTAGAAGTCTAAAAGCTTGCCTGCTTAGAGAACTGCATCCCTGGCCAGCGTGACCTGCAGGCCATCCAGCGCTTCGGTGAGTTCAATCTGACATGCGAGACGCGAGCCATCCTGGACGTCCAGGGCGAGGTCGATCATGTCTTCCTCTTCTTCCGTGCGTTCGCCGGTCTGGTCCATCCATTCGTCAGCCACATAGACATGGCAGGTGGCACAGGCGCAGGCACCGCCGCATTCCGCTTTAATTGACACACCGCCATCACGGATGACTTCCATCAATGTCCAGCCAATTGTGCCTTCAATTTCCTTGGTATTGCCTTCAAGATCGGTAACGTGGACCTTCATCGGACCCCCAACTTCTTCTGCAAATCACTGGACGAGGTGGTGTATTGGAAGCGCAAACGCTCACCCGGACGGCAAACCAGGAACGCAGCCTGGGACATAAGCGCAGCTTCATGGAAACCTGACAGGATCAGCTTGAGCTTGCCTGGATAGGTGTTGATATCGCCAATCGCAAAGATCGACGGAATGGATGTCTCAAACTTTTCCGTATCAACGGGGATGAGATTCTCATTCAGGTTCAGGCCGAATTCGGCGATCGGGCCAAGCTTCATAGTCAGGCCAAAGAAAGGCAGCAGCGCATCCGCTGGGATATCGCTTTCGCCATCAGTCTTTGATTTAACCCGCACGCTGGTCATATTTGTGCCATCGCCATTGACGCCAGCAAGCTGTGCGATCTTGAATTCCATCTTGCCTGCATCAACCAGCGCATGCATTGCGTCGACGCTAGCAGGCGCCGCGCGGAAACCATCGCGGTGATGGACCAGCGTCACCTTCTCAGCGACTGGCTGCAGGTTAAGCGCCCAATCGAGGGCCGAGTCTCCACCGCCTGCGATGACAATCCGTTTGCCAGCGAAGGCGTCAATCTTGCGGACGGCGTAGAAAACAGATGTGTCCTCATATTCCGCCAAGCCATCAAGATGCGGTTTCTTCGGCACAAAGCTGCCGCCGCCTGCCGCGATCACGATCACATGGGCCACGATTTTCGTGCCCTGATCCGTCGTCAGTTCCCAGCGGCCATCATCCAGCTTCGTCAGGCCTTCAGCCATCTCTTGGAAATGGAATACCGGATCAAACGCCTTGATCTGTTCCATCAACCGATCCGTCAATTCCTGGCCAGTACACATTGGAATGGCGGGAATGTCGTAGATCGGCTTTTCTGGGTACAATTCAGCACATTGGCCGCCGGAGCGGTCCAAAATGTCGACCAGATGCGTCTTTAGGCCAAGCAGCCCAAGCTCAAACACGGCGAACAGGCCGCATGGGCCTGCGCCGATGATGATAGCATCGGTCTCATGGGTCTCGGTCGTCATGGTCTCATGTCCAATCTGGGCAGAGATCAGTAAAAGACTTAGTCTTCTACTGGCTCCAGAACCTGACGGCCACGATAGACGCCGGACTTGAGGTCAATGTGGTGCGGCCGGCGCAGATTGCCGGTTTCTTTGTCCGCAACGAATGCGCCAGACTTCAGCGCATCGTGGGATCGACGCATATTGCGCCGCATGCGGGAGGTTTTCTTCTTCGGAACGGCCATAACTCGGCTCCAACACGGAACGGCCGGCGAATGCGCCAGCCTTCATTTCAGGCGCTTTTCTACCTGCGACGCGCGGCTTACGCAAGCACGAAGCGCCTAATTGCGACGATCTAACAGCCCCCGCGCGATCACATGGGCCTGAATCTCGGCGGCACCTTCGAAAATGTTCAGGATTCGGGCATCGCATAGCAGCCGGCTCATCTCATATTCCATGGCATATCCGTTACCGCCGTGGATTTGAACGCCATTATCCGCATTCGACCACGCCGTACGCGCAGCCAGCAATTTCGCCATGCCAGCTTCAATATCACAGCGCCGGTCCGAATCTTTCTGACGCGCGGCAAAGTACGAGAGTTGGCGGGCGACCATAGTCTCAACCGCCATCCACGCCAACTTGCCGGATACGCGCGGGAATTTGGCAATTGACTTACCAAACTGCTTCCGCTCATTCGCGTAGTTCAGCGCGACTTCCAAAGCCCGCATGGCCACACCAACAGACCGGGCCGCAGTTTGAATGCGTGCGGATTCGAATGTCGCCATGAGCTGCTTGAACCCCTGCCCTTCTTCGTGGCCGAGCAGATTGTCCGCCGAGACTTCAAAGCCATCAAAGCCGATCTCGTATTCCTTCATGCCGCGATAGCCCAGCACGTGGATTTCGCCGCCAGACATGCCCTCTGCCGGGAACGGGTCATCATCCGTGCCCCGTGGCTTCGGCGCGATAAACATGGACAGGCCTTTGTATCCGGGCGCATCCGGATTGGTGCGGACCAATAACGTCATGACATCCGCGCGGGCTGCGTGCGTAATCCAGGTTTTGTTGCCAGTGACCTTATATGTGTCATCATCCTTCTGGGCGCGCGTCCGCAGCGAGCCAAGGTCGGACCCGGTATCAGGCTCGGTGAATACGGCGGTCGGCAATATTTCCCCGCTCGCAATTGGACCCAGCCATTGTTCCTTCTGGCCGTCCGTACCGCCAAGCCGGATCAGCTCCGACGCGATCTCAGACCGGGTGCCGAGTGAGCCGACGCCGATATATCCGCGTGATAGCTCCTCCGTCACGACACACATGGCGACCTTGCCCATGCCAAGCCCGCCAAATTCCTCCGGCACTGTCAGCCCAAACACGCCGAGTGCTGCCATTTCGTCCACGATCTCAATCGGGATCAACTCATCACGGAGATGCCAGCCGTGAGCGTCCGGGAGGATTTTTTCATCCACGAACCGACGGAACTGCTGTTGGATCATATCCAGCGTCTCATCGCCAAGGCCCGAGGCACCGAAATCGCCCTCACTAATCAGTTCCGCTACCCGTGCGCGGGCCGGGGCGGACCAACCTGCCTGCCGCAAGTCCGCAACGGCGGGGGCGTCCAACCCGGCCAGATCACCCGGCTCAAGCCCTAAATCCAATGGGCGAACGACTTCACCCTGGGAAATGGCAATGCCACCTGCGATTTGGTTCAAGTATTCCGCAAACGCTGCGGCAAGCATCCGCTGTTCAAGCTCATTGAACTTACCGTCCGCCTGCAGACGCTCCGCCCAGTCCAGCATTTCGCGGAGGCCAGAAACATATGTGGAGAGCCAGGCATAGCCGTGGGCGGCAAATTGCTCCTGCTCCAGCAGCGACGCAGCCACCTTGCCTTCGCCATTCGTAACCTTCTTCAGCACACTTGCCCGCGCTGCCTCAAGCACGCCTTCAGCGGCGGCAAGGCCTTCACGGCATTGATTGATACCGGGGATGTTCGACGTGGCGTCCAGCATGGCGCGGCCTTTCTGCAGCGGAAACTTTTCTCGATCTCTGAGATCAGTTCTAGGGCGAAGACGCAGAAAGGCCAACGCGGCCCAATCGCGCGGCCTGCTCATCTGGCCAAAGGACGCTGGACGGCTCACGCCATGCAGCCGATACTTTTGGAGAATCCTTTTTCATAAGCACAGGAGCGCCCAGTCCGTGTCAGATACCCCTCTCCCGCCTGCCTTAGAAGCCGCACATGCGTTGGACCCAGAACTGATCGAAAAGTCCCGCGCCCATGCCGCAAGACTCGTTGCTGGATTGGAGGGTGGATACAAGCCGGACGAAGAACCGGCGCACATTTATCAAGCGGGAGGCAGCCAATGAGCGATGTAGATCTGGGCTATCTCTCCATCGCCGACGCCAGCAAAAAACTTGCCGCGAAGGCGCTGTCACCGGTCGACCTTACCGAAGCGCTGCTGCGCCGGATTGAGGCTGTGGACCCAAAGCTGGACTCGTTCCTGCTGGTTGATGGCGACAAGGCGATGGCCTCTGCCAAGGCGGCAGAAAGTGCCATTCAAGGCGGGCGGCGCATGGGACCGCTGCACGGCATCCCATACGCCCTCAAGGATATTGTGAATACGGCGGGCCTGCGCACCACCTGCCATTCAGAAATCCTCAAAGACAACGTGCCGAAACAAGATGCGACTGTCGCTGCGAAGTTAAAGGCTGCCGGTGGTATTCTGCTAGGTAAAACAGCGACCCATGAGTTTGCACTTGGCGGGCCAGCCTTTGATCTGCCCTGGCCGCCAGCACGCAATCCGTGGAACCGCGACCATCATCCAGGCGGGTCTTCGTCCGGTTCGGGCTCTGCTGTTGCTGCCGGATTGACGCCTATGGCGATTGGCACCGATACGGGTGGCAGTGTGCGCAACCCAGCATCCTGCTGCGGGATCGTTGGCATGAAGGCCACATATGGCCGGGTCAGCCGTGCGGGCGTATTCCCGCTTTCCTTCAGCCTGGATCATATTGGCCCGATGACCCGAACGGTCACAGACAATGCGATGATGCTCCAGGCCATAGCAGGCGCCGACAAACGCGATACGGCCAGCGCTAATGTTGCTGTTACGGATTACACGTCTGGCATCGAAGGCGGCGTAAAGGGCCTCAAAATCGGCTACCTCCGCCAGTTCCACGAGGTCGATTTGCCAGCCCATCCTGATATGGCCGCTGGCCTAGATGCTGCTGTGGATGTGCTACGCAGCGAAGGTGCCGATGTCCAAGACGTCGGCTTTGCCCCGCTTGCAGACCTTGCAGCGACGAACCGCGTAATCCTGATATCTGAAGCCTATTCAATCCACCGTGATTGGTTGGCGTCCCGACCCCAGGACTATGCCAAGGCCACCCGTGACCGGATCATGCCAGGCGCATTCTTTGCGGCAGCAGACTATGTCGATGCACTGCGCCAGAAGGCACGTTACTTGGCGCAATTCAATAAGATGATGGACGACTTTGACGTGATCATCTGCGCCTCCTCCATGGACCCCGCCTGTCGTATTGACGATGAACCGGAAGTGGATCGCACCTATGGCCGCCAAGCGCGCACGCCGTTCAATCTACTGGGCGCTCCAGCCATGGCACAGCCGATTGGGTTCTCAAAGGACGGCATGCCGCTTTCCATGCAGGTCGTCTCCCGCGCATTTAATGAGGCGATGATTTATCGCGTCGGCAGAGCATTCGAGCGCGTGACTGAATGGACGAACCAGCGTCCGCCAGTAGGCTGAATTCGAGCAAAGGAAACACTCATGCCGGAGATATCAGGCAGCACTCAGATCTTGCCCGTTATTGGCCGCCCAACGCCGCAAGTGAAGGCACCCCACTTCTTCAATGCCTACTTCGCCCGGCAAGACATTGATACCGTATGCCACGCGATGGAGTTATCCGATGACGCCGCCGACCAGCTACTTGAGTTGCTGCGCGGGTGGACCAATGCGCCCGGCATCATCGCCACCATCCCACACAAAGCGCGGGCGGCGGCGGCTTGTGACGAGCTTTCGGAAAGGGCGGCAGCACTCGGCGTCGCTAACCTCGTACGCCGCGAGGCAGATGGGCGGTTGGTCGGTGATATGTCTGACGGCGAAGGTTGCGTTCAGGCAATGCGTGACCATGGCGTCGATCCATCAGGCAAGCGCGCGTTGGTGGTCGGCGTCGGCGGCGCAGGCTCCGCCATCGCCTATGCGCTGGCAGAAGCAGGAGTGAGCACACTTTGCGTTCGAGATCTAGACTCAGACCGCGCTGAAAAGCTTGCCAGGATGCTCCGGGGTCGTTTCCCCGCCATTGCCATCTCAACGGATGCGCCTGATATGGCCGCGCTCGATATTGCCGTGAACGGTTCGCCCGTCGGCATGAATGGCGACCCAAACCTGCCAATGTCGCTGGATGGCATTCCCAGCACCGCCATTGTTTGTGACGCTGTAACAGCACCAGAGCAAACGCCATGGCTAAAGGCCGCAGCCCAACTTGGCTGTAAGACATCGACCGGAAACGATATGGTGCGCGGACATTTCCCAATTCTCTGCAGCCACTTTGGCTTCAAGCCGGACTAAAGGATTTTTTGAGCGATGGAATTCCAGCTTGGCGTAATGCTGCGCGGCCAATACGAGCACGGCGCGGATATGGTCGCGAAGGCCGAAGAGATGATCGAGCAGGCCAAGTTTGCCGACCAACTTGGCTATGCCTCGATCACCAAGGGCTCGCATTACTCAACGGACGCCTTCCAGGCTTTCCAACAGTTTCCTGTACTCGCGCGTCTTTCCGGCGAAGTGAAGCAGGCCCGCCTCAATGCTGGCATTGTCCTGCTGCCCCTGCACAAGCCCCTGGATATCGCAGAGCAATTGGCGACGATCGACATTCTTTCCAATGGCAGACTGATCTTCGGCGTTGGCTTGGGCTACCGCGAGGTCGAGTTCAAAGCATTTGGCATGACCCAAAAACAGCGCGGCAAGCGGCTGACGGAGAACCTGATCGCCATCAAGCGTCTATGGTCAGAAGACAAAGTTTCCATGGTTGGCAGTCATTTTGAGCTTGATGAAGCCGTATGCTGGCCAAAACCCGTGCAGAAGCCAAACCCGCCCATATGGATCGGCGGCAACGCTGATGTCGCGCTAAAGCGCGCAGCAATCCATGGCGATTGCTGGTACATCAACCCGCACAACACCTTGGAAACCTGCAAGCGCCAGATCGACCTCTACAAAGGCTTCCTGGCTGATGCTGGTAAGCCATTCCCGACAGAACTGCCCATGCGCCGCGAAGCTTTTGTCGCCCGCACAAAGGAAGAGGCGCTGAAGTTGGCTGGCCCCTTCGTCGCGAAGAAATACGCCGCCTATCACGCCTGGGGCCAAGATGACGACATGCCAGAGGATGAATCCTTAGCTGGCAGCCTGGATGAGATCATTGGCGACCGGTTTTTGATCGGCTCCCCAGAAGAAGTCGCGGAACAAATGATCCGCATCAATAGTGAGCTTGGCGTCAACCACCTGATCCTCTCCATGGAGTGGGCCGGAATGGAGAAATCCGTTGCGATGGATTGCATGCAAATGATGGCCGAAGAGGTCATGCCTCTCGTTAAGCAGGGAACCTGAACCATGATGGACGGGTCTGAAGCCGCAGCGACAACCTCCCCAGAAGCAGGCGACAACAGCCCGCCAAGCCATGTTTACCTGGTCGATGGGTCTGGCTTTATCTTCCGCGCCTTCCATGCTCTTCCGCCCATGACGCGGGATGACGGAACGCCCATCAACGCTGTCTATGGCTTCTGCAACATGCTGATGAAGCTGATCGACAGCACGGACGCGGACCGGATTGCCATCATCTTTGATGCCGCCCGCGCTACGTTCCGCAATGACATCTATGAGGCCTACAAAGCCAACCGTGACGAGCCACCGGAAGAACTACGGCCTCAATTTGAAATTGTCCGCGAGGCCGCCCGCGCCTTTGGCCTACCCGCCATCCAGCTCGAAGGCTTTGAAGCCGACGACCTGATCGCCACCTTCGCGCGCCAGGGCGTTGAAGCTGGCGCTGATGTCACCATCGTTTCCTCCGACAAGGACTTAATGCAGCTCGTCACTGACAAAGTGTCGATGATGGACCCGATGAAGATGATCGACATCGGCCCGGACCAAGTGATGGAAAAGTTTGGCGTTCCACCGAGTAAGGTCGTGGATGTGCAGGCGCTCGCTGGTGATTCCGTGGATAATGTGCCGGGTGTGCCGGGCATTGGCGTGAAGACCGCAGCCCTGCTCATCAACGAATATGGTGACCTCGAAACGCTCCTGGAAAGGGCCGAAGAAATCAAGCAGCCAAAGCGGCGACAAAACCTGATTGAATTCGCGGAACAAGCCCGTATTTCCCGGCGGCTGGTGGAATTGGACGCTGCCGCTCCTGTAACCCAAACCATTGACGATTTCCGGGTGAAAGCGCCGGATCCAGAAACGCTGCTAGGATTCCTGAAAGACCAGACCTTCCGGTCTATCCTAGCGAAAGTCGAAGCGCGATTAGCTGATGATGGTCGTATCGAAACACCCGCCCCAATAGAGACGCCGACGGCTGAAAAAGATTACGCGCTCGTCCAATCCCTAGACGCCCTTGAAGCTTGGGTGCGCGAGGCGACAACCCAGGGCTATGTCGCCGTGGATACAGAAACAACGTCACTGGATGCGCAACGGGCAAAGCTCGTAGGCATTAGCTTAGCAACAGCACCAGGACGCGCCTGTTACATCCCGCTGGCGCACCGCGCGCCCGGCCCCAAGGGCGAGCTCGACCTCGGCGATACGGCCAAGGATATGCCTGAGCAAATACCGATGCAGGCCGCACTCGATTGCTTGCGGCCGATGCTGGAAGACACGAGCGTTCTCAAGATTGGCCAGAACCTGAAATATGATATGGCGGTGCTACAGCGCTATGGCATCTCGCTTGGGCCGTTCGACGATACGATGCTGCTGTCCTATGTGCTGGATGCCGGGCGCAATAATCATGGCATGGATGAACTGGCGGACCGGCATCTCGGTATGCAAACCATCAAGTTCAAAGATGTGGTTGGCAAGGGCAAGGACCAAATTGGCTTTGATGAGGTCGCATTGGATATAGCCTGCGATTACGCAGCCGAAGACGCCGACATAACATTGCGCCTGCACCAAACGCTGAAACCACGCCTATCCGCAGAGCGCATGGCGTTCATGTATGAAGCCATAGAGCGGCCGCTCGCACCCGTACTTGCCAAAATGGAAGCAACGGGCGTACTGATCGACAAGGGTGTGCTGGCAGGATTATCCAAAGATTTTGGTGAACGGATGATCACGCTAGAGGCCGATATTCAGAAGCTGGCAGGCCGCGAATTCAATGTTGGCAGCCCGAAGCAACTTGGCGAAATACTGTTCGATGAGATGAGCCTTTCTGGCGGTAAAAAAGGCAAGAATGGTGCGTGGGGCACGGATTCAGGCGTTCTGGAAAACCTGGCCGCCCAGGGCCACGACCTGCCGCAGCGCGTGCTTGAATGGCGCCAGATCCAGAAGCTAAAGAGCACCTACGCTGACGCATTGCAGAACTATATCAATCCTGAAACAGGGCGCATCCACACGTCATTCGCCATGACTGGCGCATCAACAGGCCGGCTCGCATCCAGTGATCCGAATGTGCAGAACATTCCTATCCGCAGTGAGGAAGGCCGGAAGATCCGTGGCGCATTCGTGGCACCCGATGGTCATAAGCTGATCTCTGCCGATTACTCACAGATTGAACTTCGGCTGTTGGCCCATGTGGCGGACATTCCAGACCTGAAGCAGGCCTTCATCAGTGGCCTTGATATTCATGCGGCGACTGCTGCACTGGTGTTTGGTGGCGATGCTGAGACGATTGACCCCGCATTACGTCGGCAAGCCAAAGCCATCAACTTCGGCATCATCTACGGGATCAGTGCCTTTGGGCTGGCGCGGCAACTACAAATTCCGCAAGGCGATGCCCGCAAGTTCATTGAGGCATATTTCGAGCGCTATCCCGGCGTTAAAGGCTATATGGATCGCGCCAAGGCCTTCGCCCATGAACATGGCTATGTGAACACGATGTTCGGTCGTCGTATCTGGACGCCCGGCATTACGGATAAGAACCCAGCCCGGCGTAACTTCCAGGAACGCGCTGCGATCAATGCGCCATTACAGGGTGCCGCCGCGGACATCATCAAGCTCGCCATGGCCCGTGTGCCAGGTGCACTGGAAGCAGCTGGCTTGAAGGCGCGCATGCTTTTGCAGGTCCACGATGAATTGCTGTTCGAGGCACCTGATGCAGAGCTCGACGAGACCTGCCGCGTCGTGAAGGAAGCGATGGAGGGTGCAGCAACACTGTCCATCCCGCTTGTTGTCGAGACTGGAACCGCCAACAGCTGGGCAGAGGCGCACTAACATCTAAGCACTTACCCATCGCACAGATAGAAAAAGGCCCCGGCACGTTAGATCGTTTCGGGGCCTAATGTCGTTAGGATAGTGTGGGTAAGGCCTAGCCCCTACTCATCACTGCCATAGAGGCTACCGCCAAGCGCCTGGCGGAGGAATAGGAAGGCTGTGCCTTCGAACCAATCCGCTGCACCATCAAGCCGTGCCCCAGCGCCAACTGTCGTCTTCTCTGACACGGCATATTCCATCCGGCCATATGCAGAGAACCCAATCGAGGTCGTCTCCTGACCAACATGTTGCGTCAATGCAGTGGCACCAAGAGGATTGCCCACAGCATTCAGGCGCTGGAATAGCAGGTTGGTGTTTCCGGCCTGGCCAGGGAACACATCTGCTGTGTCTTCATCGAACCGCTGAATGCCGACAGAACCACCAATCTGATAGGACATCGGGCCTTCGCGGCGTGTGTATTCAATCGGCGCAGAGAAGTGGCTCGGGAAATTTGAACAACGGGGATAAGTGGATTTTCAGCCTGTAACCGGCATGCTTTGCCCATCACAGGAGAATCACTATGCCCCGACGCCCTCGTCGCAATCACACTTCCGCCTTCAAATCGAAAGTCG
>CALLKY010000111.1 GCA_938083135.1 uncultured Alphaproteobacteria bacterium
CCCGCCACGACCGTTGCCGTAGGATAGAAGCAGATCAGCTGTGCTTAGAGCAGGCCCATCTTCTTCATGAACGCCACGTGGGCGTCATAGGCTTCTTGAGCAAGTTCGGACTGAGCGCCGATATCTTTCCAAGCGCCCTGAGCGATTGCACGAAGCTTGTCACGCTCTTCCTGAGACCAGTTGATGATCTCGATGCCGCTTTCCGTATTCGCGCGGTCGCGAGCGACAAGCTCACGGTCACGGACGTCGGTTGCGCGGGTCAAGTCAGTCCAGGAAGCGGCGTACCAGGTCTCAAGTGCGGCCTGGCCATTGGCACCAATCTTGTTCCATACAGCTTTGTTGATCACGAACTGAATAACGGCCATCGAGTGGATGCCCGGATACAGCGGATACTTAGCGATCTTGTTGAAGCCGAGCGAAGAGTTATTGGTGTAGGAGGACGCATCAGCCGCATCCACAACCTTTTTCTCAAGCGCTGTGTAGAGTTCTGGGAACGGGATCGACGTCGGCGCCGAACCGGTGCGACGGAACACTTCAGCCGCCATGCCTTCTGGTGACCGCAGCTTCAAGCCCTTCAGATCAGCAACCGTCCGGATCGGCGTCGTGGATACGAAGGCTTCCTTAGCAAACGGGCCAGCGCCGACGACCTGGATCTTGCCGCCGAAGTGCTTGTCATAAGCCTTCTGCAGAATTTCCTTACCACCACCGAAGCGGAAGAACATCTGCTTCTGCTCTGGCGTGTCATAACCGGCGATTAGGTCGCCCATGATACCGAATACAGGGTCACGGCCAGCGAAGTACGCAACAGCGTTCAGGTCGCCCTGAAGAATGCCAGCGGCAACAGCCTGCGGCGTTTCACGGTGCGGTACGACGGATTTGGACGGACGAATGTCAACCTTCAGGTTGCCATAGGTCATCTGCTCCAGCTTCGGCACCCAGTTCTCGTTCATATAGTTGATCGAGAAGCTGCCAGCAGCGGATGATGTCTGTAATTTCAGCACAGTCTGCGCGGAAGCCGAAGCGGCGACCGTCGCCATGCCAAGCGCAACAGCGCCAAGCAGGGTTTTCTTGAACATTAGGTTTCCTCCCTCAAGGTCAGGCTAATTCGGAATTTTGAATAAGCTAACGGAACCTTAAGCCGGTTTTGTAGGCGCCGCAATCCGTTTGGTGCTCAAGCCTACGGCAGCAGCTAGCGGGATGGCCTGCCAATTACCTGGTCTATATAGCCCCGGTAGCTTTGATCTTTGGGCCGTGCCGCATCTTCCGGGTCAACATAACGGATCGATGAGGCGCCTTTTAAAGAGGCAGGCAGCACGGAAACGCGCACGAACCGGGTCGGTTGATCGCCTGCTTGCGCAAACACAGGGTCCGGGCCTGCTTCAAACCATGGCGCGCCGACGCCGAATGGATGGGAGGCCCCTTCGGCATCAATCCGGATATCACCCTCGACGAGACACCGGATGCCTGGGCCGCGATGGGTATGACGAAGCGCGCAGCCACCGGCAGGGAAAGCAACACTATCGAGCCGTAGCAGCCAGTCCTCGGCTGCATCCGCAACGTCAATCGTTGTTAGCGGACCAGAGAGCAGCAGGTCTGACTGGGCACCGTCTGCCAAGCTCTCCGCTGCATCTTGCGCCGCGATTTCGTATCGCCACACGACAGCACCGGCAGGCCCAGCCAGCACCGGCATGGCGGATTTGGCATATAGGCCGTCATCAGCGCTCAGCGCTTTGTCGCCAAGAACCGTGATCGCGCCGGAAAAGACATAAATAACTCGATGCGCCGCCTTCAGCGGCAGTGTTAGCGCTGCCCCGGGCGCATAAATATCCCGGTACATACGGAGTTCAAATGCGTCACTCATGGGCGCGGCCTCCTAAGCCGTAATCAGGCCAAATTCCAGGCCAGCGTGGCGAAGCCAGACAAGCCAAGACTCGGCGAAGCTCCGGGCGATATAAACATCGAATGCGTCAGCATCCCGGCAATGCAGTACTGCCGTCGCATTGCCCATGGGCATCTGGGCGAAGGCACCGGGCGGAAATGTATGTGAACGAAGGTCCAACCGGCTGCCAACACTGAACAGATCACGAGCAGCATCACCTTCTATCCGCAGCCTGGCCCGCGATGAGGACAGATTGATCCCGTGGACACCATGCCCCTGCTCAATCCGCACGCCGAATTCGGCGTCAGCGTCATGCACAGCAAGCCAGTTGTCCGGCCCCAGACGCATGATTGACAGTGGACCATCGGTGAACGCCGCACGCGATTCTGCTGGCAATGCTGCACCAAGTGCAGCCGAAGCCGCTGCCATGAACGTGGCATCCGCTGCGTCGCCACGGATTGCGGCCTGCCCCGCCGCTGGCATGGCATAGGCCACGAGGTTCCCTGCTGGCCGTTCAGTGCCCAGGCTCGCAAAGCCATGGATGCGGGCTGTATCTGGTCCAATGTCAGCCACGGAGTCGCTCCCCATCTGGGTCGATCATCACGGGATCAGTCACCTTTGCCGCCGCCGCAACGCCCATAATCAGCGAGACCACATGGACCGTTTGGCCATGCAATGCCCGGCCATCCTTCAGCAGCGCCAGCGCCACCATTCGTTTTAACTCAGAACTATAAGCGTAGGACGACACATGGCCGAGCGATGGGCGCGGTTGGTCTCCAAGCGCCTCCGCTGTCACTTGCGCGCCTTGCGGGAATGCCGCTGCGGGGTCGTCTGCTACAAGCCCGACAAGCTGTTTCCGCCCGCTTTCCTGCAGCGCTGGCAGATCAAGTGCACGCACGCCAATCGCATCTTTCTTGCGGGACGCCATGCGGCCAAGCCCAAGGTCGTCTGGTGTCGTACGGCCATCAGCTTCTGAATGCGTGACATGGCCTTTCTCAATCCGCAGAGCACCCATGGCTTCCGTGCCATAGGCAGTCAGGCCGTAGGAATTCCCGGTGGAAATCATGTGCGCCCATACATGGCCGCCCCAATCCGCCGGCACATTGATCTCAAAAGAAAGCTCACCGGAATAGCTCATCCGCATCACCCGGGCTGGAACGCCCGCGATCATGGTCTCAGCAAGCCGCATCATCGGCAGGCCTTCGTTCGATACATCCAATTCAGGTGCTATAGCTGCCAGATAGTCCCGCGCCTTTGGCCCAGCGATTGCGGCAGCGAACCATTCTTCTGATACCGGTGTCGCATAGGCCTTCAGGTCCGGCCAAAGCACCTGCAATGCATGCTCAATGTGTTGGTAAACTGCACCCGCGCCGCCCGTGGTGCAGGTCAAATGGAACCTGTCCTCCGCCAGCCGGAAGACGACACCATCATCAAACACGCGGCCATCTTCCCGCAGCATCAGGCCATAGCGGCCACGCCCAACCTTCAACGTGCCCATCGTGTTGCAATAGAGCCGGTCCATCAGTTCAGCTGCGTCCGGCCCCGCCAGATCAATCTTGCCAAGGGTGGAGACATCGACGAGTCCCAGTCCTGCCCGTACCGCCGCCGCTTCAGCCCGGTACGCTTCCCCCAGCGTGGCACCATTGGACGGATAATATTGTGGGCGTCGCCAAAGCCCGGCGTCGATGAACACTGCGTTCTGGCTCTCATGCCAAGCATCTGCTGCAGAGCGGCGGATGGCGTGGCCGACCTCTCCCAGATGACCACCAGCGACAGCGCCGAACGTCACCGGCGTCGCGGGTGGGCGGAATGTGGTGAGGCCGGTCTTTGCGACCTCTTTGCCCGTGGCGGCGGCCAGAAGCGCCAAGCCGATTGGGCCAGCAATCTTGCCTTGATCCGTGCCCATGCCAAGCGTGGTGTAACGCTTCACATGCTCAATCGAATGCCAGCCTTCACGGGCGGCCAGGGCTATATCCTTGTCCGCCACATCGTTCTGCAGATCGACAAATCGGATGCCGCCGGTTGGGTTCGGCAATTCCCAAGGCTGCGGTGCAGTCGGCCGGTCAGCTTGGTCTCGTTCCGGCAGGGATGCCGCCTTGCCTGCCGCGACGCCATCAGCGATTGCTGCGGGCAAATCAAATACGCCACGGGCACCGCCAATGGAGCAATTTGCACCATTGGGCACGCCCGGCACAAAAGCGCCAAGGCTCTCATCCCATTCCAGTGCGCCTTTAGACTGCGCGTGCAATTGCAAGCTAGGCCCAAACCCGCCTGAAATTAGGATTGCGTCCGTCGGGATCGTTTCCTGGACATGGGGTGCCCCTTCATCGATGCGCCAAACTTCAGCGCCAGAAACCTGCTTCGCCCCATGCGCTTTCGCCACCATGGCACCCGCAATCACCTTGCCGCCGTCCGCGACATAGGCTGCTGCGACAAGCCCAGGGTCGGAGCGAAGGTCTACGACCGCGCGGACAATGGCCCCTGCATCTTTAAGCGCCCGCGCCAAGGGATACAGACTGTCGTCCCCGCCGAATAGAACAGGCGCTTGACCCGCCAGCACGCCAAAGCGCCATAGATATCCCTGCGCTGCACTTGCCAGCATCACGCCGGGCCTATCGTTATTGGCAAACAGTAACGGGCGTTCGATTGCACCTGTTGCGATGATCACCCGGCCAGCCCTGACCTCCCAGAACCGTTCCGTCGGTGCAGTGCCAGCCGCGCTATCACGATCCCGCACGCGTTCTGAAAGGGTTAGAAGCTCGTGCTCGTAATATCCAGCGACAGTCGTTGAGGTCATCAGCCGGACATTGGGCATGGCCTCAAGCCCCGCTAGCGTATCCTGGAACCAGCGCCGGTGTGGACCTTGCGGCATGCTGTGAACACCGCCGCCGAAGCTTGGCCGCGCATGGGCCAAAATTACAGATTGCCCATTCGCAGCGGCCGCTTCCGCTGCCGCAAGCCCAGCCGGGCCACCGCCTGCAATCAACACATCACAATGGATGTTGCGGCGCGCATACTGCTCGGTATCTCGCGCGCGCGGTGCGGGTCCAAGCCCAGCCATGCGCCGGATATACTTCTCATATGTCATCCAGCGCGAGGCAGGCCACATGAACGTTTTGTAGTAGAATCCAGCAGGCAGAACGGCCTTCACTTTATCCAGCAAACCGAAAGCATCATGCTTGAGCGACGGCCAGCGATTTTGTGAGGACACTTGCATGCCGGGCTTGGCCGGTATCATCGTCGCCCGCGCATTCGGTGTTAGTGTTGCACCAGCGCCCAAGGTAAGCAGCGCGTTTGGTTCCTCAGCCCCAAGTCCGAATATGCCGCGCGGTCGGTGCAGCTTGAAACTGCGCCCGACCAGAGTTTCACCGGCGGCCAACAATGCTGAAGCCACGGTGTCGCCAGGATAGAACGGAATTTCACGGCCATCGAAGGTGAAGATTTCAACCCGGCTCCGGTCAATCAGCCACCCGCCCGTATCGCTGCGGTTCGGTTGCCGCGCGCTCATTCTCCGGAATCCTTTGTGTATGAGACGCTGCCAATCGCATGGGTGACCGTATCCCGTTCAACCGTCAGCCAGCTGTGGCACCCGGCAGCATGGAGCCAAAGCTCCCGATGCGCGCCTTTTGGGTTGTCACGGAAATAGATGTAATCCGTCCATTCAGCGTCGGGCGCAGCAGGGTCCGGCCGCTTCACATTCGCATCACCGCCGTAAACAAATTCCGTCTCAGGGCGCGGCCCGCAATGAGGGCAAGGAATGAGCATCATGAGGCATCTCCATTCCGCACTGCACCTGATTTTTCGCGCCTCTCGTACGCCAAAATAGAGGGAAGCCTGCGATCAGATTCCTTAGCAGCAACCAATATCCCCTCCAAAACTCCGTCGAAATTGTCCTGAACTTCAAAATTCCAGAACCGGATCACACGATAACCAAACGTCTCAAGCACCGCTGTTCGGCGCGCATCACGAATAGCGCCATCTCCGCCATGCTGATCGCCATCAAGTTCCACGATCAAGCGCGCATCAGCGCACAGAAAATCAGCGATATACGGTCCGACGGGGCGTTGGCGGGCAAACTTCAACCCAGCCAGACGCTTTGCCCTCAGCGCGCCCCAGAGCTTGCGCTCCATTTCAGTTTGGTTGACGCGGAGCATTCGGGCGCGGGACAGCAACAGGCGGTTTCTTCGCACGTGTCTGCTTCCCCCCTCTCCCTGATCCCTCTCCCCCCTGTGGGAGGCGAGGGGACCCTCGGGCGCAACTCCACTTATTCTCCCTCGCCCCCCACAGGGGGGAGAGGGGGGAAGCCTGCAGGTAGGGTCCGCCATCTCAGTGCGCCTTTGCGTATGGGCCAGCGCCCTTTTCGTCGATGACGGCGCTGCGGCCGAAGCGGTCTAATGTGAAAGCGGCGTTCAGTTCGTGTGGTTCGTCGTGGGCGATCGTGTGCGCGAAGCACCAGCCAGAGCCTGGGGTCGCCTTAAAGCCGCCATAGCACCAGCCGCCATCCAGATAGAGCCCTTGCACGGGCGTTTTGCCAATGATCGGGCTGCCATCCATGGTCATATCCATAACGCCGGCCCATTGGCGCATCCATTTGAGGCGGCTGATATTCGGGAACATTTCGACAGCCGCTTCCGTCACTTCTTCAATATTGGGGATCGTGCCGCGCTGGCTATAGGAATTGTACCCATCCAGCCCTCCGCCAAGGAGCACCTCGCCCTTATCCGTCTGCGAAATATAGAAGTGCAGTGCGCCAGTTGAGACAACTACGTCGAGGAACGGCTTAACCGGCTCGGAGACGAACGCCTGCAACAGATGGCTTTCTATCGGCAATCGGATATCCGCCATCGCCATCACATGCCCAGAATGCCCAGCCACCGCGACACCTGCTTTGGGCGTTTCAATATAGCCGCGCGAAGTTTCGACACCCTGCAGCGCCCCATCAGAACCGCGCTTGAAGCCTGTGACCTCACAATTTTGCAGGATATCAACGCCAAGGCTATCTGCCCCCCGCGCATAGCCCCATGCCACCGCATCATGACGGGCGACGCCGCCTCTCGGTTGGCTTACCGCACACATAATTGGCCAGCGCATGGAGCCATCGCGGCCGAGATTGATATCCGGGACACGGCGCTTTAGCTCATCAGCGGAAAGGAATTCCGCGTCAATGCCATTCAGGCGCATGGCGTTGTAGCGCCGCATCGTCGCCTCGACCTCACCCGGTGTGTGGCAAGTATTGATGACGCTCCGCTGGCTGAACATCACGTTGAAGTTCAGGTCTGCCGACAGGCCTTCCCAAAGCTTCAGTGAATGCTCATAGAAATGCGCATTCGGCTCCAGCAGGTAGTTTGACCGCACAATCGTTGTGTTGCGGCCAGTATTGCCACCGCCGATCCACCCGCGTTCCAACACGGCGATGTTCTTCATACCATGCAGTTTGGCGAGGTAATACGCGGTGGCGAGGCCGTGGCCACCGCCGCCGATGATTACCGCATCATAGCGCGCCTTGGGTTCTGGATGCCGGATCGCTGGCTGCCAGTTTTTATGCCCCGAAAGCGCATTCTTCGCGAGGCTAAGAAAGGAGTACCGACCGCCGCCCACCGGATCAGGCTTGCTTCACGGCGCCAGCAGCTTCAAGCCGCGCGACTTCCGCAGCATCAAAACCCCAAGCAATAAGTGTTTCGCGCGTATTCTGGCCCGGAGCCGTAGCCCCCGTGGTGACAGATGTTGGCGTGCCGGTAAAGCGCGGCGCAGGGGCTGGCTGCTTATAGCCATCCAATTCCACAAAGCTCCCACGGGCGACATTGTGCGGATGCTCCATAGCTTCTGACATGGTCAGCACGGCACCGAAGCAGACATCCGAGTCTTCCATCAGATCAACCCATTCCTGGCGGGTTTTGGTTTTGAAAACCTCTGCCAATTTGGCGCGATTCTCTGGCCATTTGTCCCTGTCGCCCTGGGGGTAGAGATCATCGTCGCCGAGGCCGGTCTTTTCTTTCAGAAGCGCATAGAACTGCGGTTCAATGGACCCGATAGAGATATGACGCTTATCACTGGTTTCAAACACACCATAGTAATGTGCGCCGCCATCCAAGCGGTTGTACCCGCGTTGGTCTTCTTTCCAGAGCCCTGCAGCCAATGCGCCATACATGCCCATCATCAGTGAGGCTGAACCTTCGACCATGGAGGTATCAACCACCTGGCCTTTGCCCGTGGTCTTGGCTGAGATGTATGCCGCCAGAACGCCCATCGCCAGATAGAGCGAGCCGCCACCGAAATCGCCAACAAGGTTTAGCGGCGGCGTAGGTGGGCCATCAACGGGACCGATGCAGGAAAGCGCGCCGGACAGTGAGATGTAATTGATGTCATGACCTGCAGTGTGAGATATCGGGCCAGTCTGGCCCCAACCCGTCATCCGCCCAACAACAAGGGCTGGGTTCCGCGCCATCAGCACATCGGGACCAAGGCCAAGCCGTTCCAGCACGCCGGGGCGAAAGCCTTCAATAACGATGTCAGCGGATTCGCACATCTTCAGCGCGGTCTCAACACCTTCCGGGTTTTTGAGGTCTAGCGCCACGTTCGGGCGACCGCGCGTCAGATTATTGAACATGTCCGGGACAGCACCTGGCTTGCCGACATTGCCGGACCGGTCCACACGCACAACGCTGGCCCCCATATCCGCCAACAGCATGCAACTGTGCGGTCCCGGCCCAATGCCAGCGAATTCAACGATCTTAACACCTTCAAGCGGACCCATGGCGCGCAATGCTCCCTAGCGGATAATGGTTTCAACGGGCAGGATAGCCATGCTTCGCCCTGATGGGAAACGCCTTCATGGAACAAAATACGCAACCCTTCGCTGGCATGCGCGTGATTGACTTCACCCGCGTCGTTTCTGGCCCCTATGCAACATCGCAATTGGCGATGCTGGGGGCCGATGTCATCAAGATCGAAAGCCCCGGCCCTGGCGACGAAGCGCGCCAGATGACAACGGATTCTGACATGGCGGCGGCAAACATGGCACCGATGTACATGGCCTGCGGCATGAACAAGCGCTCAGTCGCACTCAACCTAAAGAACTCTGCTGCCCATGCGGTCGCGGTCAAACTGATCGAAATGGCAGATATCGTTGTGGAGAATTTCCGGCCCGGTGTGATTGACCGCCTGGGCCTTGGATATGAGACCATGCGAAAAGCCAATCCGCGCCTGGTCTGGTGCGCAATATCCGGGTTTGGGCAAACCGGCCCGCGCAGCAGTGCCGCCGCATATGACGCCCGCCTGCAAGGCATGTCAGGCCTGATGTCGATCACTGGCCACCCAGAAACTGGCCCAACCCGGGCAGGCTTTGCTGTTGTTGACGCAGCGACCGGCATGGCGGCAGCGTTTGGCATCGCCAGTGCGCTGGTGCAGCGCAGCCAAACGGGCCAAGGCCAATATATCGACGTCGCGATGCTAGACACGATCCTATCCGCCATGGCGCCGTCTGTAGCGGAATGGACAGTTGGCGGCACGGTTCCGGGCCTTTCCGGCAACCAGGGCACATCGGGCCGACCAACGGCGAACCTGTTCCGCTGCCGGGGCGGGTATTTGATGCTGGCAGCGAATAATGAGCGGCAATATCAGGCGCTGGCGAACACGATCGGCGCAGACGCCATGCTGACAGACCCCCGCTTCAAAGATTGGGATACCCGGCGCGCAAACGCCGAAGACCTCCGCGTTGTTATCGAAGCCGCATTGGCATCTGCAGATGGTGAGACCTGGGAAAGCAAGCTAGACCCAGCAGGCGTCCCCGTCTCCCGCGTCCGCGATATGCAAAGCATAGCGGCAGACCCACAGGTGGCCCACCGGGCGCTGTTGCATGCATTCGGGGCGGATGACGGCGGCATTGGCAAGGCCTATAGCCTGGTCGGCGCACCATTCCAATTCGCATCAGGCGGTCCCGCGATCACGGCCCGCCCGCCCAAAGTCGGCGAACACACAGAAGCCATCCTCCGCGATCTAGGATTAGATGATGCGGAAATTGCAGCTGTGACTGCATAGCTCCATCATGCCAGCAATAATTTATTCACCTCATCAGCCGCCTCGTAAGCGGCCCAATGGCCGGCACCTGGGATGATTGTGAAGCTTTCGCAGTTCGGCAGTGCCGCGAAAAGTGCCTGACGCTCAGGCAGGAAGCGTCCGGCGGTCGCATCCTTCGCCCCCCAAATACCGCGCACGGGGATGGTCAGTGCTTTGAGTGCGTGCGCCAGGCTGTCACCGCGTGGAATGGCACCGCTGCGGGAACGGGCACGACGGGTGTTCTGTTGCTGGAGATCCAGCGCCATATCGTCGATGCGACTATGGTCACCGAACATAATCACGCCGAGATTCTGGCGATGCACCGCACGGATTTCGTCCGCTGTCATATCCCGGTTTGGCCTGGCCATCTCACCCCGTTCGGCCAACGGCAAACCAAGCGCGTTGGAGCCGATGATCGTGAAGCGGTCAATCCGGTGTTCCAGAATAAGCGCGGCCTGCCCACCAACAATGCCACCGAACGAGAAGCCCACAAGCTGGAACCGCTTCGCTGGCGGCAAGGCCTGATCGATCGCCTCAGCCATGATAGCGCCCATGGATTCCGCAGAAATCGGCTCCGGCGGCTGATCGCTCTCCCCCATGCCCGGTAGATCAAGCGCCATAACGTGGAAGCGCTCTGACAATGGGCCAATATTGCGCACCCAATGGGACCATGCGCCGAAGCTGCCATGGCTCAACACAATTGCGGGCGCGGCGGGATCGCCCCATAGGCGGCAAATGGTGCGGCCATGGGCGTGGGACGTTTCGATCCGCGTGGCAGCGGTGTCCAGTTCAGTCAATAAGCTCATGGTACAAGCCTAAACGACCCAGCCTCAGAACGGAATCCGGCAATATCTGCAGGTAGGGCGGCAAAAGGCGCCTGATCTGGCTCTCAGCCCGGCAAAATGTGCAGGCAAGATTTGCCGGGTCGGCATAATTGATCGTTAACGCTGGAACAGACTTCGATAAAATTCAACAGCTTAGCATGCCAACTCGGCAAATGGCGCCATGATTGCTAGGCATATATCGCCTGCGGAAGCTTGATGCTTCAACCGGGTGGGGTGTGGAGGCCAGGAAGGCTGACGTCCCCCTGTGGCATGAAGCCCAAAAACCACTCCAGGACGGAGACTAATAGAATGTCATTGAATATCGTTTCCAATTACTCAGCCAATGTGGCTCACCGTAATCTTGCTAGCACAGAGATGGAGATGTCTTCTTCGCTGGCGAAACTGTCGGCGGGCACGCGGGTGCTGTCATCGAAAGATGACGCTGCATCCATGGCCATTGGCTCTCGTATTAAAGCCGAAGTATCGGCTCTGAAACAGGCCAGCACCAACGCCGGCCAGGCGTCCTCCATGTTGCAGATCGCCGATGGCGCGATGGGCACTGTGGGCGATGTTCTGACCCGGATGAAGACGCTGGCTGTCCAGGGCGCTTCCGATAACTTGAGCTCTACCGAACGATCGATGCTCGACACCGAGTTTCAATCGCTCCTGAGTGAAATTGATCGTGTTGCAAACGATACAGAATTTAACGGCACCAAGCTGGTCCAGGGTTCTACTGAGGTCACGGCTTCGACTGCCACGAACCTCGGAGCGGCTGAGAATAACATCGAAACAGCTGACGGCGTTGCTGCAATCTCGTTTGATTCAGACGTCACGGACGCTGGCTTCACGGTGGAGTTCGATGCGACCAATAACGTCCTCACCATGACCAACCTTGCGGATGGCACCAGTGAAGGCGTGGATATCGGCGGTACTGCTATTGCGCAGAACGCCACTCAGGAAGTGCGCTTTGAGAACATGGGGGCCACGATCACGCTGAACAGCGCGTTCGACAAAACCTCTGATATCGCTACGACTGGCGGCTCTGCTTCGGCAAGCGCTGGCAGTACCGGCGCTATCGACACAGCTTCCTTTGAGATCACGGCAGCGACTGTCGGCGTTGGCGCAGCCCTTACAGGCACGTCCGGCACCATTGATGGTACGGCGGCGGCATCTGCTGTTATTAGTATTGGCGGCTTCTCTGGGTCTGCTGATTTGAGCAGCACTGGCGCTAAATCTGTCACACTGACAGATGGCACCGATTCATTCGACATAGATTTCAATGTCACAACCGCTCTTGCGAATGGCGACGACTTTGACATTACGGCGAATGGCCTTGGCGCACTGGCGTTTGCGGATAGTCAAACGTCTACCGACTCCAGCTTCACCTTCAAGGTTGGCACGGGTACTACGGCGTCTGAAGATGACCTGACGTTCACGGTGGATTCTATCACCCAGAGCGCGCTTGGCATCAACGGCACGGCGTTGACGGGGACGGATACCTCTAACTCCGACACTGCGCTGACCGCGATTAATAGTGCAATTGATACACTCAATACCTCACGCGCCACCATTGGTGCGGCACAGAACCGACTTGGGTTCGCGTCCGCCAATCTGGCGTCAACCATTGAGAACCAAGAGGCATCACGTTCGACGCTGATGGATCTCGATGTCGCCTCTGAGATGTCTAATTTCACATCAAAACAGGTGTTGATGCAGGCCGGCGTATCCATGCTGGCCCAGGCCAACCAGGTGCCGCAGAACTTAATGCGTCTCTTCGGTTAATCCTGCCGCGGGGTCGGGGGCGCCAGGACGGCGCTCCCGCATACCCTCCCCGCCAGGCATCCCAAAAGGCCCGTGCATCACGCACGGGCCTTTTTGCGTTTCAGCCCTGCTGGCCTTCCGCCCGCTGCCACGCTTTAATAGCGGTGACAGATGATTAAGGGAGGACATCGGCATGGATGAAACCCAAGACGCGGTATGGCCGCGCGGCGCAAAAGCCGCAGGTGCCAAGCCGCTGGCCAAACGGCTGGATACGCTGGAGGGCAAAACCGTCGCTTTCCTGTGGGACTATATGTTCCGGGGCGATGAAATCTTTCCGCTGATTGAGCGCGAACTGGGGGCCGCATATCCCGGCGTCAAATTCATTGGCTATGACAATTTTGGCACCACCCATGGCGGCGGCGAGCGCGAAGTCATCCGCAAGCTGCCCCTTGATATTGAGACGCACGGCATTGACGCCATCGTCTCTGGTATGGGCTGCTGAGGCAGCTGCACCCCCGCCGTGTTGCGGGCAAGCGCAGCTGCAGAATTAGCAGGCATTCCCACCGCCAGCCTCGTTTGTGACGGGTTCCTGGGCCAGGGCCGCTCCACCGCGAGCGGCATCGGCATGCCCAATATTCCTTTGGCGCAGGTCACAGGCCATGTGGACGTTCAAACGACCGATGAATTGGTCTCCAACGTCGTTGGCATCACCGTGCCGGCTGTCATCAAGGCGCTAACGGAAGACCCCGCCCCTGTGGCGGCACCGACGGAGCCAAAACCGCAGGACGTTGTGTTCCGTGGCAATTTTGATGAGATCAACCGTTATTTCTACGAAAATGGCTGGTCTGACGGCCTGCCCATCGTGCCGCCAACCCGGGATCGCGTGGAAGCTTTCCTGAAGTTCACGGACTTGGGACCGGATACCGTGCTTGGCCAAGCGCAACCGGATAACCGGATCGCGACCGTATGGGGGGCTGCCGTCAACGGTGTTATGGCCGGGTGCCGACCGGAATACATGCCGGTCATGGTCGCCGCGTTGCGTGCCATGTGCAATGAGGATTACGGGGTTGAGCATTCTGGCAATACGCCGGGCGCTGAAACGCTAATGATCGTCAATGGCCCCATCACGCAGGACCTTGGCATGAACAACGCCCAGGGTGCGCTGCGGGATGGCGTGCAGGCCAATACATCGCTTGGGCGATGGTGGCGGCTTTGCCTGAAAAACATCGCTGGGTTCCGCCATCACCAAACGGACAAAGCGACCTTCGGCGGCACCTGGAAAGTCGCCATGGCAGAGCACGAAGACACGCTTGAGGAGATCAACTGGCCGCCCTTTGCTGCGGAATTCGGCCACAAAGCGGGCGAAAACGCGCTTTCGATTGCGCGCTTCACTGGCGGCGATGTGGTGACGAGCGTATTCGGCTCCAACGCGGAAGAAATCCTGCCTTATCTCGGCGATGCGCTGGTGCGGATTTCGGCATGGCAGCTGGTGTTTACGGTCGGTATGGCGACGGGCACATACCGTCCGCTGCTGATCCTCTCGCCGATCCTGGCAAAAACCATTGCGAAATCTGGGTGGTCGAAGGATCAGGTGAAGCAATGGCTGTTTGATAACGCCCGCCTGCCCGCAAGCCAGTTCGAGCGCTATATGGGCGCATACACCAACCTCGTCCCCGGCCGCCGCACCCTAGCGGATATGGTGGCGAATGGGGAGGCACCCGCCGTGTTTGCGGAATCAGACGACCCGGACCGCCCGGTCCCAATCGTCTGCCAAGCTTCAGACTTCCTCATTGCCGTCGCCGGCGACCCTGGCCGCACCAACGCTTTCGTGATGAGCCATAACGGGCAGTTGGGCTACACCGTCGGCGAGGCCATCCCCACGCCACAAAACTGGCCAAGCTTGCTGGAGGATTTGGATTAGGTCCTAACCCCAGTGCACGAAGGCATCTGAACCAGATTGGTGGGGATAAATTGCCCGGCATTCAATGTGATTGAGTGCCGGGCTGAATTGCAGTTGGCCTATCCCATTTCCTCAAGGCGTTTTTTTAGATACTCAATAACGTCTGTTGCCGTCGCGATATCATCTGGCGATAGATCTTTCGAAAGATCATTCACCCACGGGACTTGCAAAGCGATAGCGGCATCAAAAAGCTTCTGCCCTTTAGGGGTTAAAACGACCAGATGCGCTCTTTTGTGATGTGGGTTTGGTTGAAATTCGACGATCCCTTCTTTTTCGAGCTCATTAACAATGCGCTGAACCCCCTGCCTGTGCACGCCCATTGTTCGCGCATGCCATGCCACTGATTCAGGCCGTTCAGCATAGGCGATAGCGCCGAGAATCTGCCAGCGGGCACTGGTCAGCCCAAGACCCGCGACCAGTCGATCGCCTGCAAGCTGCAACCGACCATTCAACCGAAATACGTCGAGCACCAGCGCTGTCACTGCTTTGCCGGCCTCCGTCCATTCTTCATCCGCCATGGAAGATTCCTATTGTAATTGACATAATATTGTCAATATGGATATATGTGACCAATCATGGCAACGCCGCACCAATTTTCCAATCCACAAGGAGAGACCCTATGGTCGATGTTAAACCCCTGGACCCTGAGTTCCCAATCCAACAACAGCTAGGCGTCGATACCGGGCCGGTCGTGTTGGTGAACCTAGAGCAGATTCCCATCATTCTGGTTCATAGCCTGCAGCTGTGAAGTAGCTCCTGCAGTCGTTTGGCGTGAGGTCGTCGATGGCGTCTCGGATGGCGTCCCAGAGATCTGGGAGATTACGGGCGGCGGCTTTTCTGA
>CALLKY010000112.1 GCA_938083135.1 uncultured Alphaproteobacteria bacterium
TGGCCCTGTAGCACCTCGACCTGGCGCAGCTTCGCCACGATCTCTTCAGGTTTATCTCGCTTGCCTGCCATATTCTGATCCTCCTTCGATGGGATAAATACTATCCCAGTGGGTGGACCACTTCAGTGGGGCTGCTCCAAGTGGGCAAACCTCTGAACCGAAACCCTTAGATAGGCCAACCCCTTGATCTTTCAACACTTGACGGCACAGACGGCTTTCGCATCACAGGCTCGGCCTTGGAGCAATCTGCTGGTTTTACTGTTAGTATCGGCGGCGATGTAAATGGTGATCACCATGCAGACATTAAAGTAGGAACTGACCCCGCCCTCGCCAGTTCTAGCTTCGTGATATTTGGCGCGGCATCTAGTTTTGCAGCAGATATCGCCCTAAACGCGCTTGATGGCACAGATGGCTTCCGGGCTGATCATAGCGGCCTTGTAGGTGCGGGCAGCTCCGGCGTTGCAGGCGTCGGCGATATCAATGGCGATTCACTTGATGATTTGGCTGCCGGCCTGCCGCCTCCCCTGATTCGCGGGTGGCAGCCGGATCAACTCACGTGATTTTTGGCGATCAAAGCGCCTTTTCCGCAGTTGTGAACACAACAGCATTGGATGCTGTATCGGGCCTGACGATTGATGGCGAGGCAGCCGGTGACGCGTCCGGCACATCAGTCGCGCGTGCAGGCGATATGAACGGCGATGGCATTGGCGATCTCGTCATAGGCGCTATTGGCAGCGGCCTCGCGGGCGCTGCATTTGTTGTATTCGGCAGCACTTCTGGCCTTGCTGATATGGCCTTGGACGCCCTCGACGGCTCAGACGGCTTCCGTATAAACGGTGCCGCTGCGGCTGATGAAGTCGGGGTCGCTGTCAGCACAGCGGGCGATTTTAATGGCGACGGCCTCGCAGATCTATTGATCGGCGCTCCAGCAATCAATAATGGCCTGGATCTATCGGCAGGGGCGGCTTTCCTGATCTACGGCAAGGAGAATGGGTTTGACGCTTCTCTTGATCTTGCAACCCTTGACGCAACAGACGGATTTGTCATCTCGGGCGGCGGCACATCGGCCAATCTGGGCGCTGCAGTAAGTACAGCTGGCGACATCAATGGCGATGGAAGGGCAGACATCATAGTCAGCGCACCAAGCGGTGCAGGCCCTGCAGGTTCAGGGGCTGGCCAGACCTATGTCATTCTTGGGTCCAGCAGCATAGGTTCCACATTTGATGTCAGCACATTAGATGGCGCGGACGGATTTCGGTTAGATGGCTCGAGCGCTGACGGCAATTCTGGCAGCGCCGTCAGCACAGCGGGCGATTTCAATGGCGATGGCTTCGATGATCTCATCGTTGGCTCTAAGGCGGCCGCAGGAGGCGGGCTATCTGGCAGCGGTGAAGCCCACATCGTTTTTGGCAAGAGCAGCGGCTTCGCATCCACCATTGATCTTGGCAGCCTTACAGATGCAGATGGCATCGATATGTTCGGCATATTGGCGGAAGACAATTTCGGCGCGTCCGTCGGCGGCGGTGGTGACATTAATGGCGATGGCTTCGATGACGTCATCATCGGTGCGCCCGGACACAATAACGGGCTGACCCTGAATGTCGGAGAAGCCTATGTGATCTTCGGCTTCGACAACGGCGCGATCACGCATAATGGCGCTGGCTCATCCGCGGAATTCATTGGCGAAGATACAGATGACACCGCTGTATTGGGTGAAGAAGACGATACCTTCAGTTCCGGCCTTGGTAACGATGTCATTCGCGCGGGCGCCGGTAACGATATCGGCGACCTGGGCGATGGCAACGACATGGGCGACGGTGGCGATGGCAATGACACAATCAATGGCGGCGCTGGCGATGACGTCCTATACGGTGGCCGGGGCGCAGATACGTTATTTCTGGGCACCGGCGCAGATGAAGTATTTGGGGACGAAGGCAATGACATCTTCTCAGCCAGGCACGATGAACTCGGGGCTGGCGACCGCATCTTTGGCGGCGAAGGGACTGCCGACAAACTGGTCGTGACCAGCAATGGCCTGCTTGACCTCTCCTTGTTGGACGCATTTGTGGGCGTAGAGCAGGTAACGCTGCAGGTCGCGCAGACTGCGATTGGCAGTGACGCCAATATTCTCTGGAATGGTCGTGGCGGTGCGGAAGATTTCACGCTGGGGGCAGGCCGTGATTTCGTCAAAGCTGGCCATGGCGATGACATCGTACGCGGTGGCGATGGCGCTGATATTCTGCTTGGCCATAACGGCAATGATCGGTTGATCGGCCAGGCGGGAACGGACCGGATGAAAGGCGGCAGCGGGGATGATGTGATCGTCACATCAACCGGCAGCGGGCTGGATATCGTTTACGACTTCACTGTAGGCGAAGACAGAATCGACGTTTCCGGCCTCGGTTTCACAGACTTCGCAGCTGAAATCGCCAGCATTTGGCGCACCGTGAACGGCAGGGCGCTTATGGAAATGGGCGGCGGCGATCGGTTATTGCTGGTCGGCATAGATCACACCACGCTAACTGCCGATGACTTCATTCTGGCGTGAGCCTTAGGGTCCTGCACCTAGGGTCCTGGACCTAGTCTGGCGTTGGACGCCCGCCCGGGTCTCCACTGCCAGACTCTTGGCTGCCTGAAGGGGCGGATGGTTGTTCGCTCTCAGTATCGTCGGCCATAGGCGCAGGTTGGGGTTGCTGCCTGGCCAATCTAGCCCTTGTGAACCCCAGATGTATCAACACGATGCCCGGCACACAGGGCAGATAACTCAAAATTTGTGACGTTTCGGCCAGCAAAATCTGACCGACCATATAGCCGACCGTTGTCAGCACCATGCCAGAAAGCTTCAAAATCCAAGGCATATGAAATTCTTCCCCCGTTGCAACACTGCCCACCTTAACGAATAACGTCCACACTCCAATCCGATTGTGTGGTCAGCGCCAGGCGGCGCGCGAAATGCACCTCAACGCGAACCTGGCGATCAATGCGCTTAGGAATGCCAAGCCGAAGATCGCCACCTGGAACCCGCCATTCATGCTCCCGCCGGAAAGCGCCGGTCCGAAGATCAGTGGCGACATTGCGGGTGAAGCGGCCTCGTTCCCGCGAACGCGCAGGCCGACCATAAGCTGCCAGTAACTGCCTGAAAACATCCGTGAACGTCTTCTCTGCCTCATCTGCAAACGCTGAGCTGATGATCACGAACACGGATTCCAATACGCCATCAGGCAAATTCAATACCAACCGTTGACGGTCAAACACGCGCTCAAACACCGGCGTCTCGTAAATCCTATAGCGCCCGAATGCCTGTCCACCTTTGATCCGCCTTGAAGCCAGCCATCCCGTGGCGACGGCCTCGCCTTGCCCAAGCGGCGCCGTGGTGATGTCAATGCTTTGGGTGGCACCAGCACTCTTCGCAGGCCCGGCACAGGCGGATACGCTGAGTGCAGCAACGCTTGCCAGAAAGTGACGTCTACCAATCCTATCCATCTGCGCGCTCCTTCGCGTTAGAGACCGGGCGGCATCTCTCCCTCATGGAGAATGAGTGTTGTCCCCAGGCCATGCGCAGGGCGGATCAAAACGCCGTCCATGACATCCTCAAACGGAATTGCGTTCGAATTCAGGCAAGCGCGCGCAGCATCTAACGAACCCGCGCGAAGAAATATGGCACCACCAAAGGGCGTCGTTGGCACTTCAAGGCCCGGTGCGAAATCAGTCGCGCGGCTTGGTTCCGCGAATATCAGCATGCCGCGTTCGAGCGAGACACATCCGGCCCCCACGCCTAAGCGCTTGGCGGGCTTTCGCAGAAACCGGCTGTAACGATCCAGCGCCTCATCCACATCATCAACGACCCATAGCGCACCTGTTAGCGCCGATATGCCGTTCGGATGGGTGGTCTGGCTTTCATGCCAGACGAGCTCTGGCGAGTGATGCCCGCACCACTGCACTCGCCCTTCAGCCATCACACCCGGCGGCACGCGCAGCACACTGAAATGGCCGTCATGGTCGCCATCCGGCAATTGAACCGGGCGGCGCATATCAACGGGTTCAAGCGGTGTGAAGCCTTCTGCTGCAAGGCGGGGGGCTTCTGCTGGAACATCAGCGCTATTGAACGCCATCAGGTGCAGGCCTTCATAGCGGCCAAGCTGCGCACGATGCTGGTCCGCCAACGGCGTTTGCCCACGCGCGCCCAGAAACTCCAGATAGCCAAGCCCCAGGGTCGACAGGCGGTTGATCGTGCCAGACGGGCGCTGCACCCCGTCTGCGCCCATATTCATGTGGACATTTTCCACACTCACCTGGAAACCAAGCCGCTCCAATTGCGCCTTGGCACGATCCAGGTCCGCGACGAACCAACCGACATGGTCCAGAAAGACCTCATCGCCTTCCGGCAACTGGCGTTCAGTCCATTGCATGGCCTATTCGCCTGTGAACTTCGGCCGGCGCTTCTCTACGAAGGATGCAACGCCTTCCGCGAAGTCCTTACCGCCGCGCAAGCGACCATAGGCTTGGCCTTCAATTTCCATCGCCTGCTCCAGCGGAGAATTGACGCTGTGGTTCAGCACGTTCTTTAGGGTGCGCTGCGCCAAGGGGGAGAACTGGCGGAGCTCTTTTACGAGGCTGGCCGTGGCGTCTTCCAATTGATCATCCGCCACGCATTCGCAGGCAATGCCCCAATCATAGGCCTGTTGGCCCTTAATACGGATCGAGCGCATGGAGATGTTTTTGGCACGGCTAACGCCAACCATCTTCTCCAAGCGGGCTGAACCGCCAGAGCCTGGGATCATGCCGATCCGCATTTCCGGCAGCGCAAATTCCGCCGTTTCGCTGGCAATGCGGAAATCGCAGGCGAGCGAGAGCTCGAACCCTACGCCGAAGCAATAACCACGCACCGCAGCGATCACTGGCTTGGAGCAACGCTCTGGCGCGGCCACATATTTGTGCAATTGCGAAACGACTTCCTGGCTGGCTTCCAGGAAACCCGGAATTTCGCCACCGCTAGAAAAATGCTCGCCCTCGGAGCGAATGACGATGACACGGACCCGGTGGTCCTGGTCCAGCTCATCAATCACAGCCGCGATCTGCGGGCGCTGGGGCATGCGGATAATGTTGAGTGGTGGGCGATGCAGAATCAGGTCTGCGCGTTCGTTCTCCGCATCAATTTCAACGCGAAAGCCATCCAGGTCTGACAGCAAGGCAGAGCGGTGGGTTTGCATGGAGTTACTCATCGTCATTCGTCCTCAGTTTGATAATCGCCGGATTGCAGCATCCGACGGAGAATTTTGCCTACGGGAGATTTCGGCAGGTCCGACACGAACACATATCGGCGTGGGCGTTTGAAATTGGCGAGATCAGATTGGCGGCAATAGGCATCGAGCGTTTCCGCCTCCAGGCCAGTACTGCGTTTCACAAAGGCCGTCACCTCCTGCCCCCAGCGCTCATGGGGCATACCGGCGACCGCGACCTCAATCACATCTGGATGCAATGACAATGTACTTTCGATCTCAACCGGGGAGACGTTTTCGCCGCCAGTGATGATCATGTCATCGACGCGACCTGTCACAAACAGATCGCCATCTTCGTCGAAATATCCCGTGTCGCCGGTGAAGTACCAGCCATTGCGCAGCGATTTTTCATCCGCATCAGGCCGACGCCAATAGCCACCGAAGGCTTCATCGCCGTTCAGGTCCGCAATGATGTGGCCTTCTTGGCCGACCGGTGCCAGATCATCCGGCCCGCCGCCCAATGTGACGACGCGGATGGTTTGGTTCATGCCGGCTTTCCCAGCGGAACCCGGTTTCGCGGGCGCATCCGGTTCAATCGTGAAGGTATAAATTTCCGACGAGCCATAGTGATTGATGAACAATTCGGGCTTGAACGCCGCCGTCAGGCGCTGCAGCAGCCCGTCCGTCATCGAAGCACCTGCAAAGCCAAGCTTCCGCACGCTGGATGTATCAGTCTTGGCAAATTCGGGCACTGCCAGCAGATCGTGGTAGAGCGTCGGTGCCAAGAAAAGATTGGTGATATTCTCCGCTTGAACCAATTCAAGTGCGCCCGCCGGATCAAACCGTGGTTGGCAAATAAAGCATCCGTCCACCAATGCCGTCGCCAGCAGCGAGCGCACGCCCATGGTGTGATAGAGCGGCATTACCCCAAGGCTCCGCTCCCCGCGCACGAAACCGCTCTGCGCCACATGGGCGACAGCGGCTGCACGCTCGACCCGGTGAGTACGCGGCACGCCTTTCGGTCGCCCCGTGGTACCGGATGTATAGAGCATGACCGACCAAGCGTTGATATCGCCATGCGCTGTCGCCGCAGTGGTGTCCCCGGCCAGCAAACGATCAAACTCCGCGCCAGGACCAATGCGCGGTAAGGCTTGTGCCACAGACGACCCTGCCGCTGCATCAGCAGATACATCTTGGAAAAACACCGCCTTGGCTTCAGCGTTTTCCGCACAGTAATCCAGTTCTTCCGCCGTCGCCCGCCAATTCAGCGGCACGATAGCGATACCGGAAAGCTGGGCGGCCCAGTGAAGGAGTGCAGCTTCAGATGTGTTCTGGAGGAGCGACACGAACCGGTCACCCGGCTGCAACCCCATGCCCTTCAATCCGGCATCGAGCTTGCAAGCATCGCTTAACATTTCGGCATAGGTCCAGCGGCGCGCGCCCTCTACAAGCGCTTCGGCCCGGGGGCTGCGTTCAGCCGCCTGGATCAAGGCTATGCCGACATCAAGCATGGCGACGCTCTTTTACGAAATCCATCACGGCCCGCACGATAGCGGCATATCCAGTGCAGCGGCAAAGATTGCCCGAAAGCGCTTCACGCACGTCTTGCTCCGTCGGCGTTGGATTGGTTTTGAGCCATGCATCCAGGGTCATCAGAATGCCCGGCGTGCAGAAACCGCATTGCAGCGCATGGTTCCGCTTGAAGGCTTTCTGCAAGGGCGATAGCGCATCATCATCGCCTGCCAGCGCTTCAACCGTGCGTATCTCACGGCCTTCCATACGAAGCGCGTAGGTGAGGCAGGCACGCGCTGGCTCGCCATCAATCTGGATCGTGCAGGCGCCGCACACACCGTGTTCGCAGCCCACATGCGTCCCCGTCAGCCCAATTTCATGGCGAAGGAAATCAACGAGCAACATGCGCGGCTCAGCCTCGCCCGATACTGGCTTACCGTTCAGGGTGAAAGCGACCCAGTGCCGTTGGCCTTTCTCATACAGCATGGCGGCGCTCCATTGCTTTCAACACAGTTTGCAGTCCGAGTTCTCGCGCAAGGCGGCGTCGATATGCGGCGTCAGCTTTAGGGTCGCTTTGCGGGTCCAGGGATTTGGCCAGCCCGACAAGCACGGCCTTAACGTCCCGCTCTGCCAGGCCATCGAAGCGCTTCACAATCGGCTTTGGGCCAATGCCACCAAGGCCCAGCGTCACGCCGTCTTGGTCCGCGACGGCAGCGACCGCCACAATTGCAAAATCACCGTGCCGTTCCGCCATTTCCGTGAAGGCGACGCCTGACCCTGGCTTTGGCGCATCGAATTTGACCGCCAGCAACATTTCGTCTGGTTCCAGGGCCGTCTCAAACATGCCTTTGAAGAAATCGCCCGCCGGAATGCCGCGTTGGCCGCGCTTGGATTGCGCGATCACGACGCCGCCGATGGTCCCCAGCAGGAGGGGTAGCTCCGCTGCAGGGTCCGCATTGGCAAGGCTGCCGCAAATCGTGCCGCGGCTGCGCGTTTGCACATGGCCGATCCAGGGCATGGCTTCATGCAGCAGCGGTTGCGCGCGCGGCAATTCAAGCCGTCCCATGAAGCGGGCCTGGGTGACGCAGGCCGCCGCCATCGCACCATCATCGGTGAATTCAATCCGGTCCAGGTCTTTCAAACCCATGATGTCGATCAGGACTTCGGGCCCTGCAAGCCGCATGTTCAGCATTGGCCCAAGCGATTGCCCGCCAGCGATAATGCGCGCGTCCTCGCCATATTGTTCGAGCGCATCGAGGGCTTCGCCCAGGCTTTCGGCGCGGATATAGCTGAATGCTGCTGGTTTCATAGCCGCCGCACCTCAATGATCGCCGCCAGCTTCGCGGGGCGCAGCGGCAGGTCGATCTGCTCCAGCCCCAACGCATCAGCAACAGCGTTGGCGATACATACGGGCGCGCTCATGGTCGTGCCTTCGCCAATGCCTTTGGCACCAAGCGGCGTTACCGGAGATGCCGTTTGGCGGTGGACGATCTGCACGCTCGGCGTCTCGCAAGCGGTTGGCATGGGATAATCCGCAAGGCTGGCGGAGAGGAATCCGCCATCTGCATCGTAAGCCAGTTCTTCCATCAGCGCTGCACCCAGGCCGTGCGCGAACCCGCCTTGAGACTGCCCATCGGCCATGGCCGGATGCAGTAACCGCCCCGCATCATGGGCCGAAATATACCGATCAATCTTGATCTGCCCCGTAGCGCGATCAACCTCCACCCCGCAGAAATCAAAGATGAAGCCGTAAGCGGCGGAGCCATTAATGCGGTCCTCATCATCCGGTGGCTGCAGCACATCCGGCGACCAAAATTCCGTAACGCTAAGCGCTTGCGGCAGGTCTGGCGGCAGGGTGGATGCAGCCCAGTGGCCTTCACCTGCAAGGCGCTTGAAATCAATACCGATATTGGTGTTTTCGCGGTGGATGATTTTTCCATCCCGGAAATCCAGCATCTCTGCCGGGCAATCGAACTTCGCTGCAGCAACCCTGGCAAGCCGCGTGCGCAATTCGCCCGCCGCCCGCCATGCCGCACCAGCAACAGCGCCTGCAAACCGGCAGGAATAATTGCCTGATGCGATGGACCACGGGTCCCGGCCCGTATCCAGTTCCGCGTTCACCCGCACGACATCCGGCGCGATGCCAAGTGCATCCGCCACGACCTGGCCAATCACCGTGCGATGGCCCTGCCCTTGCGGTGTCGAGGAGATCGACACATTCACGCCACCCAGCGGATCAACAGCAACCGTTGCCGTCGCCTGCGCACCGCCCTTGGGGCCAGCGCGTTCACGCTCCTGCGCTGAAAGTACGGTGGTGATGTAGCCCATATTCGAAATCGTCGGCTCGACGCAGGCTGCATAGCCAATACCGTATAGTTTGCCTGCCCGGCGTGCCCGCTGCCGCGCATCCTCCAGGTCTGCGAAATTGCCTTCCAGCAACGCCTGTTCGACAAGCGCGCCGTAATCCCCCGAATCCAACACACCGCCTGATGGCGTGGTGAAAGGCATGCTGCTGGGACGGACGAGATTGCGGCGGATAATGCCCAGTGGGTCTCGCCCAACGACGTTCCCGATCTTCCGCATCAATTGTTCAAGCGGGAAATACACTTGCGGCCCGCCGAAGCCACGATTGAGACCCGTCGGCGTTTTATTGGTGACGACGACGCGGTTTCTGATCGCCAAGTTTGGAATGTCATAGGCACCCGTCATGCAGGTGTGCATTCGGTACAGCGTCGCGGGCTCCGGCGCTTTTAGATATGCGCCCACATCCTCTACCTGATCCCAGCGAAGCGCTGTCACCCGGCCATCGGCCATAACGGCGGCTTCCAAGGTGGAGACGCGGTTGGTGGCGCTACCGGCGGCCGTCAAATGCTCCATCCGGTCTTCGATCCACTTGACCGGGCGCCGCGCAATCCTTGCGGCTACAGCCATCAGCACGGCATAGGGTGCGACACCCTGCTTCACGCCGAAACTGCCACCGGAATCCGGCGGGGTGCGAATACGCAAGCGCGAGGACGGCACCTGCAGCGCCATCGCCATAACGGGCTGAATGGCAAACGGGCCTTGAAAGTGGGTCAGCACGTCATAGACGTCTTCATGGGGGTCGTAGTCTGCGATTAGGCCGAAGCATTCAATCGGGCTCGCGAGGCTACGCGGATAGACGGTGTTGATCGAAACCACATGGGCTGCCGACGCGAATGCATGTTCAACGTCGCCGTAATTGAACGTCCGCTCGGAGACCAGGTTGCTGCCATGCGCCGTGTGCAGCACCGGTGCGTCCTCGTCCATCGCCAGGATGGGATCAACGGCAACATCCAGCGGGGCGTAATCGACCTCAATCAACTCCATCGCATCTTCAGCGACATAGCGATCCCGGGCCAGAACCACAGCCACCGGCTCACCCACATAGCGCGCACGGTCGACAGCGATCGGGTAATGATCGATGGGAGAGCGCACGCCGACAATGAAGGGCCGTGTCAGCGCTTTAACTTGAACACCTGTCACCACCGCAGCAACGCCCGGCAGCGCCAAGGCTGCTTCTGCATTGATGCCGCGAATCTCCGCATGTGGGTGCGGCGAGCGCAGAATGGCGGCATGCAGCGCGCCTGCCGGAACTGGCAGGTCATCCATAAACCGACCCCGGCCCGTCAGCAGGGCCGCGTCTTCCACCCGTTCAGGCGAGGTTCCAATGTGGTGAAAAGCCAAAAGCGCGTCTCCAACTGCGTGAGGGCGCTATTTGTACATGGCCCGCCTACAAAATAAACCGTGACACGTCGGCGTCCTCAGCCAACGGGGCCACCCGCTCTTTCACGAGACCGGCATCGATGTTGATTTCTTCGCCAGATCGGTCCGACGCACCGAAGCTAATTTCCTCCAGCAGGCGCTCCAGCACCGTATGCAGGCGGCGGGCACCGATGTTTTCGACGTTCGCGTTGATTTCAGCGGCAAGGTCGGCAATGGCGCCGATAGCATCTTCCCCGAATGTCAGCGTGACGCCCTCTGTCGCCATCAGCGCCTCATACTGCTTCAGCAGTGATGCTTCAGGCTCCTGCAGGATACGCACGAAGTCATCCCGCACCAGCGCCTGCAATTCAACGCGAATCGGCAAGCGGCCCTGGAGTTCTGGCAAAAGGTCCGAAGGCTTGGCCACGTGGAATGCGCCAGATGCGATGAACAGGATGTGGTCAGTCATGACCGTGCCGTACTTTGTAGGCACAGCCGCCCCCTCAATCAGCGGCAACAGGTCCCGCTGCACGCCTTCGCGGCTGACCTCAGCCCCGCTGCCTTTGGATTGGCTGGCGATCTTGTCGACCTCATCTAGGAACACGATGCCGTTTTGCTGAACGGCTTCTACAGCGTCACGGGCGGCGGCGTCTTCGTCCACCATGGCTTCGCTTTCTTCACGGACCAGCGCTTCATAGCTTTCACCCACGGTTAGGCGGCGCTTGGTCAGCGGCGTTTGCATGGCTTTACCGAAGATATCGCTCAGGTTCATCATGCCCATCTGGGCACCAGGCATGCCAGGAATTTCGAAGCTGGGCATTTTCGGGCCCGCGGACGAATCCCGCATCTCAATCTCAATTTCACGCTCATTAAACTCGTTCTGGCGCAGCTTCAACCGGAATGTTTGCCGCGTGCTATCTGAAGCACCAGCACCGCAGAGCGCATCCAGTACGCGTTCTTCGGCTGCAAGTTCTGCCTTCGCCAAATGCTGCGTGCGTTGGCGCTCCTTGGCACCATGAATGGCGATCTCCACCAGATCGCGGATGATCGATTCTACATCGCGCCCGACATAGCCGACTTCGGTGAATTTCGTCGCTTCCACCTTGATGAACGGCGCATCCGCCAGCTTCGCAAGCCGGCGCGCAATTTCGGTTTTGCCCACACCGGTTGGCCCGATCATCAGGATATTCTTCGGCATCAC
Organism: uncultured Alphaproteobacteria bacterium; assembly: GCA_938083135.1. Lineage (GTDB taxonomy): Bacteria > Pseudomonadota > Alphaproteobacteria > Bin95 > Bin95 > VMCJ01. Next base: position 11,656 of record CALLKY010000112.1, read on the forward strand.
TTCGTCTTTGAGATCATCCGGTAGCTGCTGACGCCGCCAACGATTCCGCAATGCAATCGCGACGGCGCGCTTGGCATCATTCTGGCCGACGATATGGCGATCGAGTTCCGAGACGATTTCACGGGGGCTAAAATTGGTCATGCCGTGTCCATGCTTTCAATAATGATGTTGGTGTTGGTGTAGACGCAGATCTCAGCGGCGATTTCGACCGACCGGCGCGCGATTGCTTCCGCATCCATGCCCTCAATCGGCAGCAGCGCACGCGCGGCAGACAGCGCATATCCGCCGCCAGAACCAATGCCGATTAGCCCATCATCAGGTTCCAGCACATCGCCGACGCCTGTCAGCGTCAACGAGGTCGTCGCATCCGCAACAGCCATCATGGCTTCAAGGCGGCGCAAATAGCGGTCTGTCCGCCATTCCTTTGCCATCTCGACAGATGCACGGGCAAGCTGGCCCGGGTATTGCTCTAGCTTGGCTTCCAAGCGCTCGAACAGCGCAAAGGCGTCTGCGGTGGCACCAGCGAATCCAACAATCACGCTACCGCCCGCGATCCGCCGCACTTTCCGTGCTGTGCCTTTAATGACAGTGGGCCCAAGGCTGACCTGCCCATCTCCCGCAATCGCTACCTTGCCGCCCTTACGAACAGCCAGGATCGTCGTCCCATGCCAAACCGGCATTTCTTCAGCCATCGGCTTCTTTCCAATTCAAACCCACGCATCAAGACCTGTGCATGTGGGATGGATGGGGGCAAGGTCAAGTCATAGCCGGGTCAACGCGCCTATGGATAACCGCTGGCGCCGCAGCGCGCACACTGGTAAAACCGCCGCTCATTTGGACCTGAACATTGGGCGATAGCCATGCGGCAGGCGAGCATTACGCGGAAAACCCGTGAGACGAACATTGAGGCCACCGTTAATTTGGATGGCGACGGCAAGAGCGATATCACCACCGGCGTCGGCTTTTTTGACCACATGCTGGATCAATTGGCCCGTCATGGCCTGATCGATATCACGCTGAAAGCTGAAGGCGACCTGCACATTGACGACCATCACACGGTCGAGGATTGCGGCATCGTTCTGGGCCAAGCCATTGCCAAGGCGCTTGGCGAGCGGAAAGGCATCCGCCGCTATGGCCAAGCTTTCACACCAATGGATGAAGCCCTGTCCCGTGTCGTGATTGACCTTTCGAACCGGCCCTATCTTGTGTGGCGGGTTGATATGACGGCACCGAAGATTGGAACCTTTGATACCGAATTGGTGCGGGAATTTTTCCAGGCGTTCGCTGGCACAGTGGGTGCAACGCTGCACGTGGAAGCATTTTACGGCGTCAACGCACATCACATTGCGGAGGGCTGCTTCAAAGCGCTGGCCCGCGCACTGCGTGAGGCGGTGGAGATTGACCCAAGGCGCGGCGATCAAACGCCGTCGACCAAAGGCGTGCTTGGCGGCTCGCTTTAAGGCATTGGGGTAGGAGCATCAGCATGCACGCCTATACGGCATACCGACGTTGGCTTGGTGCAAACGGGCGGGCGGAAACGCAAGTCATCCGTGACGGCTTTGTGTGGGGCGCATTCCTATTCGGCCCACTATGGGCTGTGGCACGCGCCCGCTGGATGGCGGCTGCAGCACTCGCCACCGGATGGCTGATCGCTGGCGTCCTTGCGGGCCTTGCGGGTGCGCCATCTGCCGCGGTCGGATTTTGGCTCATCGCTGCACTTTGGAGCGGGTTCTCCGCCAGAGACCTTGAGGCGTGGTCGCTTGAGAACCAAGGCTGGAGCACGGCTGATGTCGTCCTGGCACCGAGCCTGGTTGAAGCAGAAGCCCGCATGATCGCGAGCGATGCTGCCCGCACCGCAGACGTGGAGCGGCGCTGGTGAAGCTCGCAATTGTTGATTACGGCTCTGGCAACCTCCGCTCCGCCGCGAAAGCGTTTGAGCGGGCGGCCCGGGAATCCGGCCTGAATGTCAACGTTGACGTGACAGGTGATGTAGACGCCATCGCAGGTGCCGATCGTGTTGTGCTGCCCGGCGTTGGCGCATTTCGGGATTGCCTGGAAGGTTTAACCGCTATTGACGGCATGGTGGACGCAATCAGCCATGCAGCAACCGTTCGCCAGGTTCCATTTTTCGGCATCTGCGTCGGTATGCAGCTAATGGCAAGCCTTGGCCGCGAACACGGCGATACCAAGGGCTTTGGCTGGATCCCAGGCGTTGTCGAGGCGCTGGCACCCAATGACCCAACCCTCAAAATTCCGCATATGGGCTGGAATGCGCTTGCCGCCCCTATCGCTGATCATCCTGTATTGGCAGGTGTGGCCCAAGGTGCCCATGTGTACTTCGTGCACTCCTTTGCATTGCAGGCAGAAAAGGCGGAGCATGTGCTAGCGACTGTCGATTACGGCGGTCCAGTGACAGCGATGGTCGGACGGGACAATATCGTGGGAACGCAATTCCACCCGGAGAAGAGCCAAGCGGCGGGCCTAGCCTTGATCGCAAATTTTCTGAATTGGGAGCCTTGAATTAGATGTGCGCGGCGAAAGTCGAACGGGTCGCAAAGCTCAATGAATCAGATGTGGCGGAACTCTGCGACGCCGCCAGCCTCGCCATCCTGGATGGCGGCGGATTTGGTTGGCTGGAACCCCCACCCCACCAAACCCTGGAAGCCTATTGGCGCGGCGTCATGTTGGTGCCGGAACGGGAATTGTTCGTGGCCCGGCTGAACGGCGTCATCTGTGGTTCTGGGCAGCTGGTTGTTCCACCGAAAAACAATGAAGCGCAGAAACATTCTGCAGCGCTCCAGCACGGATTTACGGCTCCCTGGGCGCGCGGCCATGGTGTTGGTCGTATGCTGACCCTGGACATTGAAATGCAAGCCCGTCGGCGGCGGGTCCGCGTGCTGAACCTGGACGTCCGCGAAACCCAAACGGGCGCTATCCGGCTTTATAAAGAACTTGGCTTTACCCATTGGGCAACGCACCCGCACTATGCGTTTGTGCGCGGAAAATGGACGCCAGGTCTGTTCTTCTTCAAGAACCTGCAAGAAACTGACGCACCGCCTAATTCACCACCGAAGCCACCCGCCGCACCGGAATAACCGCACATGCTACTCTTCCCCGCAATCGACTTAAAAGACGGCCAATGCGTGCGCCTGCTGCGCGGCGACATGGACAAAGCCACCGTCTTCAATGACGACCCTGGCGCCCAAGCCGCCAGCTTTGAGACTGCAGGATTTGAGCGCATCCACCTGGTTGACCTTAATGGTGCGATCGAAGGAACGCCGGTCAACATTGATGCTGTCAAAGGCATCCTGGAGGCCATCGATATACCGGCCCAGCTTGGCGGTGGCATTCGTGACATCGCCGGGATCGAACGCTGGCTGAATGCAGGCATCGCCCGCGTTATTCTTGGTACTGTCGCATTGGAAAATCCGGAGCTTGTTAAGACCGCCTGCACAGCCTTCCCTGGCCAGATCGCCGTTGGCATTGACGCGCGGGATGGCAAAGTTGCGGTTAAGGGCTGGGTGGAAACGAGTGAGATTACTGCAATGGAACTGGCACTGCGGTTCGAGGATGCAGGCGTCGCTGCCATCGTCTTCACGGACATTGACCGGGATGGTGCTATGGGCGGGGTGAATGTGGACGCAACGGCGGATTTGGCGTTCGCGCTTTCAACGCCGGTGATCGCATCAGGCGGCCTTTCCAGCCTGGACGATATTAAACTGCTGAAGGCAGAGGAATCCGCTGGCATCGAAGGGGCTATCATCGGCCGTGCTTTGTATGACGGTACGTTAAACCCAGCGCTCGCCATTCTGGCGGCGCGCTAATGCTGACAGTTCGGATTATTCCCTGCTTAGATGTGCATGCAGGCCGCGTTGTCAAAGGCGTCAATTTCGTTGATCTGGTGGACGCGGGCGACCCCGTTGAACAAGCCCGTATCTATGACGCTGCCGGGGCGGACGAGCTGTGTTTCCTAGACATCACCGCCAGCCACGAAGGCCGCGACACGATTTTTGACGTTGTCCGCGCAACCGCCGAACAGTGCTTCATGCCGCTGACGGTTGGCGGCGGGGTCCGCACGGTGGAAGATGTGCGCAAACTGCTGCTGGCAGGTGCTGACAAAGTCTCCATCAATTCCGCCGCCGTCGCGAACCCCGATTTTGTCGCTGAGGCCAGCCGCAAATTCGGCGCGCAATGCATTGTCGTGGCAATTGACGCAAAACAGGTCACCCCCGGCAAATGGTCCGTCTTCGTCCATGGCGGACGGAAAGACACGGGCATGGATGTGGTCGAGTGGGCAAAACGCGTTGTCGCACTTGGCGCTGGCGAACTGCTGCTGACCTCCATGGACCGTGACGGCGCGCGCATTGGCTTCGACCTGGAATTAACACGGGCCGTATCGGATGCCGTATCCGTTCCTGTCATCGCATCCGGCGGTGTTGGTAATTTGGATCACATGGTGGAAGGTGTGCGCGATGGTCACGCATCCGCAGTCCTTGCCGCATCAATCTTTCATTTCGGCGAAGTTGAAATCAGCGAGGCCAAAGCGCATATGGCCGCCGCCGGACTGCCCGTCCGCCCCGTAGCAGAGGACGCACCATGAGCGACCACACACTGGACCAGCTCTATGCCGTAATCGCCAGCCGCAAAGGCAGTGACCCTGACGCCAGCTATACCGCTAAGCTGTTTGAACGCGGCCTGCATAAGGTGGCGCAGAAGGTTGGCGAGGAAGCGGTTGAGGTCGTGATTGACGGCGTTGATGGCCCGGAAGACCGGCTCGTTTCTGAGAGCGCTGACCTGCTCTATCATTTGCTCGTGCTTTGGGCCGCCCGGGATGTGACGCCGGATCAGGTCTGGGCCGAACTCGCTAAACGCGCAAAATAGGAGGCTCCGGGCTCATGTCCGATTACGACAATCAGAACATTTTCGCCAAAATCCTGCGCGGTGAAATTCCCAATGACACCGTCTTTGAGAACGCCCACACCTTGGCGTTCCGGGATATCGAACCCCAGCGACCGACCCATGTGCTGGTCATTCCCAAAGGCCCCTACCGCACTTGGCACGATTTTGCCCGCGATGGCTCTAAATCCGAACATAGCGCCTTCGTTGAAGCCGTTGCCGCCGTCACAGACGCCGAAAGCATTGAATCAGGCGGATATCGCCTGGTGGTCAACAATGGCGATGATGGCAATCAGGAAGTGCCGCATGTGCATATGCATGTGTTTGGCGGTGCCAATTGCGGCCCCATGATCAAGCGCCAATCCTGAAGCGAGGATAAGATGACGATCTCTACATGGGCGAACGCCGCCGCTGAAGACCAAGCCGCCATCAAAGACTGGTTCGACCAGTGGGGTGCCATGGTCGCGACCCGCCGCTTTGAGGACGCCCGCGCGCTGTTCCACCCGGACGCCATTGGTTTCGGCACCTGGATGGACTTGGTTGAAGGGCTGGATCAGCTTGAGAGCAAGCAGTGGCGCTCCATCTGGGGCACGATCAAAGACTTCCACCACGAAACCGATGTCCGCCTCAAAGTCATCGTCTCACCGGACCGGCTGATGGCGAATGGTCTGGTGACGTGGACGTCTACCGGATTCAACGAAGATGGATCAGCTTACGAGCGTCCAGGCCGCACCACCGGCACGTTCGTGCGGGCTGCCGTGGGTGATCCATGGCTTGCCATCCACACCCACGTCTCGCTCTTCCGAGGCGTTCCCCAGAAGAGCTTTGGCAGTTAGCAGCAGTACGGCGCGCTTTTAGTAGTTTGATGCAATCAAACGACGCTCTTGCACCGCCGTGTTCTCCACCCCGGAACCGCCCCCCTCACCCTGATCCCTCTCCCCCTGTGGGGGCGAGGGGACCCTCACTTATGCTTTCTTTTAGAACCCTCTCCCCCCACAGGGGGGAGAGGGCAGGGTGAGGGGGGAAGCCTGCGGGCGAAGTACACCATTAGCTTCATATGGAATGCCGCACCACTGCGCGCGGCAAATCACCATGCGCTCTAATTCGCGTAATCTGGTTCTTCCCGATCCAGCTTGCTCAGTTGGCCCGGCCAGTCGCGGCTGACGGTGTCTTTGCCGTGGCGGCTTTCCAGCTTGTCGGACGTACCCTGGGCCACATATTCCGGCGGCAGTTTGATGGGCCGGCCCGTGGCTTTAGAAATTGCCATGGCCTGAAGCTGGGACGCGCAGGATTTCTCTAGCGCAAACAGGCCGCGCCATGCTTCGGGCACGCTCCGCCCACAGCAAAGGACGCCATGATTGCGCAGGATCATAGTTTGGTTTTCGCCAAGGTCACGCACCAAGCGCTCGCGTTCGTCCAGGTTCGTCGCAACCCCCTCCCAGTCATGATAGGAGATGCGATTGTGGAAGCGGAGCGAATGCTGCGTCATTGGCAGCAGGCCCTCTTTCAAGCAGGACACAGCCATACCGGCGACAGTGTGGGTATGCGCCACACAGACAACATCCTCCCGCGCCATATGGATGGCGGAATGAATGGTAAACCCGGCCGGATTCACTGGGAAACCGTTGTCGAGCACAATTTCACCGTCCGTATCAATCTTCACGAGATTGGATGCCGTCACTTCCTGGAACATCAGCCCATAGGGGTTGATGAGAAAGTGATGCTCCGGCCCCGGAACACGGGCAGAGAAATGGGTGCCGCCAAGATCTGTCATGCCGTGGCGGGCTGCCAGGCGGTATAGGGCAGCAAGCTCAACGCGCACGTCCCATTCTTCAGGGGAAACAGCAGCGCGCACATCAATCGTCGGAACCGGTTGGGATAGGTCCAAGGGCATAGCGAGTGTCTTTCTTATCTATTCAATGCATGAAGCTGTCATCGTCGCGCGCAACCAGGCGCAGCGAGGATTCCCAAGCGTCGAGAAGATTCCCGAAGCCTGGCTTCTGAAGCATCCGTTGGAATAATGCGCGTGTACTTTCGCAGAGTTCCACAGATGGCGTGACCAGTTCAGCGCCCGTCGCTTCAACAGCAAGCTGCGTCTGGCAGCATTTCTCCAGGTTATAGAGAAGCGCCCAGGCAGAACGGACACTGGGGCCACAGGTCAGCAGGCCATGGTTTTCCAGCAACAATGCGTCATGGCCAGCAAGGTCGCGCTGCAGGCGGGCGCACTCGTCGGCGTCATCCGCGATGCCTTCATAGGGGTGATGGCCAAGGTTTTTGTAGAAGCGCATATGCTTCTGGGTAAGCGGCGTTAGCCCGCCCTCAACGCTGGAGACCGCCATGCCCGCGACAGTGTGAGTGTGCGCTGCGCACATCACATCATCACGGCCAGACAGCACGGCGTGGTGGATCGTGAACCCTGCAGCATTCACCGGCCATGGGCCGTCAGACAGCACGTCGCCATCCATATTCACCTTGATCAATGAAGACGCCGTGATCTCATCGAAAAGAACGCCATACGGGTTGATCAGAAACTGATCCGGATGCCCAGGCACACGTGCTGAAATATGGGTGCCGACAAGATCATCCATGTCATGCTTGGCGACCAGGCGATAAAAGCCCGCGAGCTCTACCCGCGTATCCCATTCTTCATCAGACACCGCGCCTTTCAAGGAAGGCAGCGAAGTTGCATCAAGGGCCATAGGGACCACTCCTTAGGGGTTTATTTACGTTGGTTAATGCAATCTTTACTATAACCAACGAGATATCTGCTAGACAGTATAACCAAGATCAGCCTGGGGGCAATTTAACGCCATCTGGCCACTGCCCGGAATTTTTGCCCCGAATTTCTATATCAGGCCTCGGTGCCTGGACGAAACTTCACAGGAGGCGACGAATGGACGGGACGATGGCGCGTACAAAGTTTGCACTCTTTGAAGAATTTCAGCACATGGCTGATAGCCTAGACCTGGGTTTTATAGCCCTATCGGCATCCGGCGACGTTCAGGCTTTCAATACTGCCTATGCAGTGCTGGCTGGGATTGATGCAGCTACAGCACCGAAAGATATCAAGGCCCCAGCCGCCCTTGGTTCTTCCGATAGCAGCCCGATAGAAGCAAGTCTTCGTCAACAGGATGGTAGACAGATCGCCGTTCGTGCGGACCGCGTCAGCACAGGCGCAAACGGAGAGAAGGCGCTTTTCGTTCGTGAGATCCTCGGCGACCAGACCCTCCAAGCAGCAAAACGGAAGCACGAAGAAACAATCCGCCGATTTGATATCCTGACTGACCGATCCGGTATGGGTATGTGGTTGGCCGGGCCGGATAATCTGATCCTTGAAGCAAACCCAGCCATGGCGCGGCTGCTAGAGCTGGCAGGCAGCGATGCGCTTATTGGCCAGGACCCTTTCGCGAATACGCCGCTTGATGAGCAACCGTGGCTACGTGAGAGCCTCGCAAATCTCTCCCCAGATGGGGCAGCCAGCATTCGACACAATCTTTTGCAGGCAAGTGGCACGGTCATCCGGGTACAATCGGACATGACCCGTGACCCTGTGACGGGCGGGTACATTACGTTCGTGCGCGATGTAACGGAGGAAGAGCAGCTTGTTCGCGATCTTGCAGGCCGTAATCAAGACCTTGAACATTTCAGCATCGCCGCATCCCATGACCTTCGGGAGCCAATGCGCAAAATCACGATCTATGCGGGGATGCTCGAAGAGGATCTCGCTGACGTTATGTCTGATACGGCGCGCAGAGATCTCGCCGTCATTTCTGATGCGTCTAAGCGTATGTCGGCACTGGTTGAGATGTTGTCAGTATATGTCAATCTAAAAGAGAACATCGGCGCGCCAAAAACGGTTGAATTGGTGCCGCTTATTAAAGATGTGATGGAAGAATTGGATACGCCAGACGGCGTTAACCTTTCCATTGACGCTCCGGAACCCTTGTTTATAGATGAAGCTGCTTTGCGGCGATTATGCCGGGCAGTGTTGTCGAACTGTATTGCCTATCGCAGACAGGATGCACCGCTTATCATCCAAGCAAAAGCACAATGGAAATCCGCTGACACTGTGGTGTTAACTTTCACAGATAATGGCGAAGGTGTCCCTCAAGATCAGCGAACGGCGGTGCTGGCACCCCTGAAACGATTGCGGAGTCAGGGAATTTCACCTGGTTCAGGAATGGGCCTTGCCATTTGCGCCCGAATAGCCGAATATTATGGCGGCTCTGTGTTATTACAAGCTTCGTCTTCCGGAGGTGCGGTTGTAATAATTGAACTTAGGCTTACTCGGCAAGACACAAACGCTTCGCTTAATTGCTCGATTGGGGAACAGGACGATGCCCAACGATGGTGATGTGGTTCTGCTCGCGGAAGACGATCCTGATGATGTTCGGATTATCCGACGCGCCTTTAAATCTGCAGGTATCAATAAGAACATTTCTGTTGTCGGTGATGGTGCAGAATTGCTGGACTATCTACACCAAGATGGGGCCTACAAAGACGTGGGCTCAGCCCCGAAACCTTCAATGATCGTTCTTGATATCAACATGCCCGGCATGAATGGCCTGACTGCACTGCAAGAGGTCAAACTAGACCCTAGGGCAGCTTCCATACCGGTCATTGTATTGACGACGTCTAATGCTGATCTGGACATAAAAGCAGCCTACGCCCTTGGCGCAGCCTCATATGTCACCAAGCCCCAAGACTTCAACGGCTATGTTGAAGCCTCCCGGCGCATTCGTGACTTCTGGTTTGAACTGGCGGAACTCCCAACTGTTGCTTGATGATTCTAAGCGTCGACAGCAACCGGCTGGCCCAGCCAGCACGGCGACATCGGCCAACACGCAAAACTCACCGTTTGACAGACTTCTTATCGCCATCATCGAAGATGACCGTGACGATTACATTATTATTGAGCGAATGCTGCGCCGGACCCGCCTGCATGAAGTCGCGTCAATCCATTTCGACACTGTGTTCAAAGCGCAATCTTGGCTAAGCCGCAACACGCCCGACCTGATCATCACCGATTATATGATGGACGGTGTCGGTGAAGGCGTCGGGTTGATTTCAACCTTGGCAGAAACCGGCGTGCAGGCACCCGTCATCATGATCACAGGCGCTAAGGATGATACCGTCGACCTGGAGGCGCTAAACGCTGGTGCCTATGACTACTTGGATAAAAGCAGTCTAAACGCCGCCATCCTGGAACGCTCGATCCGTTATTCTATCCAGCGGTACGGGGTCGAGCGGCAGCTTCGGCAAAGCCAACGGCAACTTGCGGCGTCAGCAAAGATCGCACAGGAAGCCGCCGCTGCGCGCACGCTCATGATGTCCAAGATGACCCATGAGCTGCGAACGCCACTGAACGCCATCATCGGCTTTTCAGATGTCATCCGATCCGAGCAGCTCATGCCGGATGCACCAGCGAAAGCCCGTGAGTACGCCACTGATATCAGCGAATGCGGTCTGCACCTGATGAACTTGTTGAATTCAGTGTTGGATGTAGAGCGCGCCGCCGCAGACCGGCATAGCCCGGACGAAACGGTTTTCCCGGTTGATGCGGAGATTGAACGCGCCCGCCGCATGGTCGATCACACGCTAACCCGTCACAATATTTCCTTTACGGTCAATGACAACATCCTTGGCGTGAAGCTCAGGGCCGATGCGCGCATGGTGCGCCAGATCATCCTGAACCTGCTGACCAATGCCGGGCGCTATTGCCACGACCATGGCCGCGTTTCAATTTCACTGCGCGCTCTTGATGTCGGCGTCGCCATCGTCGTTGCCGATGATGGTCCAGGGATGACAGCACAAGAAATTGATATTGCGCTCACCACCTATGGCCGCGCCCAAAATGATGGCGCGGACGCTGAAGCGGAAACCGGCGCTGGCCTTGGCCTTCCAATCTCCCGCCAGTTGATGGAATTGCACGGTGGGCAGTTGACGATTGAGTCTGAAAAAGGCGCGGGATGCACCATTGTGCTGACGTTCCCAGCTGAACGGATCGCTGCCTAACCCGCTACTTCACGCGGACGGCCCGCCAACTCCACCGATGGAATTGACCGTGCGGCCCTTTGCGATTGCTCTCGCCCTGCCCACTCATGGCATTCGGGCCGCTTAACCGGCCACGCCGCGCTGAACGACCGCCCAGTGCGGTTTCATACAGCAGCCACAGCTCACCGCCCTCCAGTGACCAGCGCATGGACTCCGCGAAAGCAGGACCGGCAATGCGCCCCTCTGTCTCAAACAGCACTTCCATCTCCGCGCCGTTATCATCCGTAAAGCGCCAGGACTGGCCTTCAAGCCCGCTCAATCCAAGCGGTGGCGGCCCGCCCGCATCCCTAAAGCCGGGTGCTGAGGCCAGCAGGCCAGTATTGGCTGGCGTCCGCGCTGCTTGCATCTGCGACGGTTGCGACGGCGGCAGCGATGGTGGCGGCGGGGCAAACGCCCGCGGCGGATCGGCTGGCTGCAGGGGCGGTGGTGGTGGTGCCATCTATAGTGGCGGCACCGCTTTTTGCTCTGGGCTCAGCGCAGGCGGTGCCTGGACTGTCATTGGCGGTAGCGGTGCTAAATCCATAGTAATCGGCGCGAGCGGTGGAGGCGGCGGCCTGCTGACGGGCTGTGGCAATGGACTTGGCGTCAACTGGCTTGGCGTAGGTACCGGGGCATCGCGCATGGCAGCCGGAGGTGGCGGTGGAGCAGGCGGTGCTACACTCAAACTAAGCCCTTGGGCAAGCGGCAATGACGGCTGTGGCAATGGCGGCGGTGGTGGCGCAAACCCGGCTTGGTCTGGAATGCGCGGCGCTGCAGCAGAAACGGGCGGCTGTTGAACCGGCAGCGGTGGCGGCGCTGCCTGTACCGGCGCGGCCTCACTGGATGTCGGCGCTGGCAGGGTAATCACGTTAAACCGGTCGGACACATCAGGCGTCGGCCAGGGTGTATCCTGTTGCAAGGGCGGCTGCAGGGATGGCGACAAGGGCGCGGGATATGCTGATGGCGCTGCCCGTGGCGGCGACGCGCTTGAAGCCCCGCTATAACGAGACCGGCGTGGCTCCACACGGACAGGAGCCGTGACAGATCGAAGCTCTGCCATCAGATCAGCAGAGATGGCACCCGTCGCGGGCAAGCCGGAATCTTGCTGGAACGCGCGAATGGCCGTTCGTGTCTGCCGCCCGGCGACGCCGTCTGCTCCGCCTGCATCATAGCCAAGCTGACCAAGCAGCTGCTGCGCCTCCCGAACCGTTGCCCGGCTGGCGGATTGCGCCTGATGCATATGTCCGGCGGTAAGGGCAGGCTGGGCAAACGGCACGGCGTTCGCCTCACGACCGCCCAATTGCGGCATGAGTACCAGCGCTGCAGACGCCATGAGTAAACATGCAGATAGTCTCGTCATTGCGGCGCCGCCCTTTGGCTGACGATGTTGTTCCATCGTGCGAGGTCCTCTGGCGCTGTTGCGACCAATGTGGCGATCCGGTCTGTCATGCCGCTGGCAAGTGCGAGGTCCGTCAATTGCTGCTGCATTGCTTTTCGGTCCCAATACCTGTCAGCAGATTTGAACCACATCCGCTGCGCCTCCGCCAGCAATAGCCCGCCGATGATAGCACAAGCGCTCGCTCCAATGTGCAGCACATGGCTCACGCGCCTAGTTCCGATAATACTTGCTGGCAGCGCCAGAATAATAGCCGGAATCCCCATAGCCATAACGCGCATGGCGCCGAACATTCACACCGGATAGCACGACGCCGGCCAGCTTAGCGCTCGCTTCCCGCATCTGCTTCAAGCCGTTGGCCACGACCTCCCGCCGGGTTGACGCCCAGCGGACGACAAACACCACCCAGCGGACGACAAACACCACGGCATCCACATTATGCGCCAAAGCCCGGGAATCAGACACGACCAGGACCGGGGCTGAATCAATCAGCACCAGATCATAATCCGCCTCCAAAGCACGGAGCAGCTGCGCCATCTGATCAGATCCCAACATCTCTGGCGGACTAGCGACTTCGTGGCCAGCGGGCAGCAGATGCAGGCCAGATGGTTGATCAATCTGGATGGCTTCCGCAACGGCAAGCCCGTCACTCAACACATCCACGAGGCCCCGCGCCTTTGGTGAACTCAGCACCTGCGTGACGCGCGGGCGGCGCAGATCGGCGTCAATCAGCAGCACTTTGCGGCCACTCTTCGCCAACATTCGGCCCCATGCCATCGCTAGCGTGGTTTTGCCTTCCTTCGGCATGGATGAGGTGATCAACACAGATTTTGGTGGCGCATCAATGTTGGAGAGGCGCACGCCCGTATCCACGGACCTTAGCGCCTCAGCAAACGACGAGATGGGCTTATCCAGCACGTAATTCTCAGGCGTTGTCGTCAGCCTGAGGCGTTTGGAGAGCTGAGGCACGAGCGCCAGAACGCCAGCGCCAAGCTGCTGCTCAATCTCCTCACCGGACCGGTACCCACGATCTAACTGCTCCATGAGCAGCGCCAAAGCGATGCCGGCAAACAGGGCGAGCAGGCCCGCAATAGGCAGGATGATTCCCGGCTTTGGGAATGTCGGTGCCGTTGGGATATCAGCACGGGCCAGGATGCGCGCGTCCGGGCGCTGCACATCAGCTTGTGATGACGTCTCGCTCGCACGGGTGATGAAGTGCTCAAACAACCGGCGCGCTGCCTCTGCTTCCCGCTCAAGGGCGCGCAGCTGCACTTCATCGGCACCCTGCCGGGCAGCCGTTTGTTCTAACTGGCGCACACTGGAAGTCAGCGAGCGCTGCCGGGCCTGAGCGACCGCGACTTCGTTTTCCAGTGAGGAAACAATTTTGGCGACTTCGCCCCGGATGCGGGTCTGGATATCCCTGAATTCAGCCCGCGCTGAAATCATGCGCGGGTGTTTTTCGCCGTATTCCTGGCTGAGTTCGGCGATCTTACGCTCGGCCTCAGTTTCCCGTCCGCGCAGGTCCACGATCAAGGGTGAGGCCAGCACTTCTATCGCGGACTCAGCCCCATTGCCGGACCCAGACGTCAACTGCTGAATCTGCCGAAGCCGCGCCTCCGCCTCTGCCTTCTGGGTCTGTGCCAGGACAAGCTGCGTGTTCAGCAGCGACAATTGCTGCGAGGCCACCGTGCCAACAGCCGTACCAACAAGGCCAGCACGCGCACGATAGGCTTCAATCGCCTGTTCCGCCTGCTGCACTTGCTGGCGGAGCTCGCCAACGCGCGCATCCAGATAGTCTTGCGCGCGATTGGTCGCCTGAAATTTGCCCGCAAGTTGATCCGCCAGATACGTATCCGCCAAGGCGTTCACGACCTTCGCTGCAGTTGCAGGACGGGTCGAGACAAAGCGGATATTGATGGCCCGGCTTCGCCCAGCGCGGGCGACGGTCAGCTGTTCTTGGACCGCTTCAACGACGCGACTGTGCTGAATTTGCAGCAGCGCCTCCTCAGTCTGCGCCGGAGGGGGTGTACGGCCAAAGCGTTCGGCCAGGTTCAAATTCAAGCCGCCACCTTTTGGCCTTAGAGCTTGATTGAATTCAGGATCGTTCACCAAGTTCAGGCGATTGATCACACGACCAACAAGCACAGGCGAGCGGATAACTAGGATTTCGCTATTGACGGTATCATCATCGCCCTGAAGGCCCGATATCACCTCATTAAAATCAACCACGTTGTTCTTGCGCTGATCGAGCATCACGGCAGAGGCTGCATCATAACGCGGCGTGATCTGGAAGACAGCGAACGCGGCAATCACAAGTCCTAAGATCGTCACCAGCAGGATCATCAGCCAGCGGCGTTTCAATGTCCGCCAAATCTCACCCATGCCAAGCGCCCCATTACCGCCGCCATAGCCGGGCCGGCGATAATCAGAGCGACCGTAATCAGGGCGGCCATAATCTGGACGCGCGAACTCAGGCTGGGCACGCGCAGGATTGGCACGGGCAGGCTGGGCGCCGTCCTCGGTCAAGGTGATGGGGTCCCCGTTCATGGCTGGATAGACCTATGCCTGAACGGCCATTGCATTTGAAGGGGTGCCGCGCAGATCAAAAATAGCGCTCCGGCACTTCGATGATATCACCGGGCAGCACGGCATCTGTTTGGCGCACTTGCCGCTTCTGTCGCGCTGCATCGCTTGCCCGTTGCACGACGATTTTCTTTTCTTTGGCCCGGTACGTGAATCCTCCCGCCAGCGCCACGGCCTGGATGACCGTCAACCCGTTCACATAAGGATATGAGCCAGGCTGTTTGACCTCCCCGATGATGTAAAACGGGCGATAGTTCAGAACCTGCAGGCTGACACGCGGGTTTTTGAGGTAATCGGGCGTGAGGCGTTCACGAATAACCTTCTCCGCCTGCCCTGCCGTCATCCCCAGCACGACAATCTGGCCAATCAGTGGCAGGCTTATCTGACCAGCACCATCAACATCGAACGTGCCGGACAAGTCCGTGTGGCCAAATACCGTAACCTCAAGTTTATCGCCTGCGCCCAGTGTGTATTCCGCCTGCACCGCCTGTTGAACGGCCGCTTGCTGTGCTGCGGCTGGATGCATCTGCGCAAGCGTCAACAACGCCGTCGCCAAAGCAGCAGAGAGCAGCGTCAAACTCAAGCTTTTGCGCATCAGGCGCATGGGCTAGCGAACCTCCTGTTTCATCAGCCAGTCAGGCAGAATCCCGCGACACGCGGTCTCGCGCAAGGCCTTAATCACGGATTGGCTGTAATTCTTAGCATGATGCGGTTGGAATCGTTGTCGATTCCTTGTCTGGCACCGTAAGAACGATTGCGTTCGTGCTCCAGTACCGCCTCAACCCGTGCATGACGGTTCATCAAGTAGCTGGCACCAAACTGGAAAAGCACGCCAACATCATCCCGCTGCACGCCTTCAAATTCAAACCAACGACCACTTAAATTGGCATGAAGCAGCAAGTTACGAAGCAGTTCGTGATCCGCGCCAATCTCCCCCCGGACTGCCTGACCGCCAGGGCTGCCGACCACAGTGCTTTCGAATACGCTCCGCTCAATCCCGCCATATGCGGTGGTGAGGCCCGTGATATTCGCCTGTGCTTCGGCACCGAAAATCAGTGCATCAATGCTGTCATCATTCAGCCGGGCCGCACCATTATCCTCATATCGTTGGGCGCGGTAGCCGATATAAACATTCCCAGTCGTGACGCCGCCAAAGTCTAACCGTGCCCCGACCCGGGCTTCCGCACCCACCGAATCCCTATCGAACCCGGCATCGTCCTGGGCATCGTGATAATCGCTGAAATTGCCCTCAAGCCGGGCATAGGCCGCATTCCCCGGCGTGAAGGCATAGGCACCTTCTGCACCAAGGCGCCCAATCGTGCGGTCGCGGTCATCATTGTTGATCGCAGTTCGGGTGCCCGCCCGCCGCGCGTCTGCAAAATCCAACCTGTCTAGCCGAGCATCCGCTCCAAGTCTTACCCGGCCGCGCTCCCGTTCACCGCCAACATTTGC
The DNA here is from genome assembly GCA_938083135.1 of uncultured Alphaproteobacteria bacterium. GTDB lineage: Bacteria > Pseudomonadota > Alphaproteobacteria > Bin95 > Bin95 > VMCJ01. Next base: position 28,016 of record CALLKY010000112.1, read on the forward strand.
TGACAGAATGTTGATTGCGACGGGGTTCTGGGAACCACCTTGGTCCGGGCTGGTGCGGCTTTCATATTGGCGCGCGAGACTGGCACCGCCGGAGATATTGATGCCGCGCGCAACATCGTAGCGGCCCTTCGCAGCGAAGCGGAATTCTGCACGATCCTCCGCAGATTGCGTTGCATAGCTATGGGCTTTGGCTTCTGCCGTCAGCTCTATGCTGTGATTGGAGAATTCGGAATTAAGCCGCATTTTTGGTGCAAATGTTGCCACCAGGTCAGCTTTTTCATTGCTGGGTGAGCGGAACACATTGTCCTCATACCGCCCGCCGATCCCCAAACTTGGGTAGAATCTGAAGGAACCAACCCGGATGCCCAGTGGATCAAGTTCTGGCCGTGGCCGGGTCCGCACAGATTGGCCCGTGAATTCTCGGCGATCCCACTGAAACGGATCAGCCGATTGCGCAGCGGCTACCATAGGCATAGCCAGCGCCGCACCGATCAGCCCGAACAAGAGCGCGACAGCGCCGGATATATGGAAGAGTTTCCGCATTGCGGGCGAGTATACTCCGCACACCAGTGAATCTGTTAACCGGCTAATCTGTTAACTGGCAAACTTTCTCGATATAGGCCACCAGCTGAGCCGCACTCTCATCGGGCGTATCCGCATCCGTATCGACGATGCATTCAGGCGCCTCAGGCGCTTCGTAAGGAGCGGAAATACCGGTGAACGCGGGAATCTCCCCGGCCCGCGCCTTCTTGTAGAGACCTTTGGGATCACGGGTTTCACAAACGCTCAAATCCGCCTTGATATAAACCTCGTGGAAGCTATCGCCCGCCGCCTGCCGCGCCCGATCTCTATCTGACTGGTATGGGGAGATGAAAGACGCCAATACGATTGTGCCAGAATCCGCGAACAGGGAAGCAACTTCACCGACCCGGCGAATATTCTCCGCCCGGTCTTCCGGGGAGAAGCCCAAATTGGCGCTTAACCCCGTACGAACGTTATCCCCGTCCAGTACATAAACGTTGAAGCCTTTCAGGAAGAGCTGCCGTTCCGTTTCCCGTGCAATTGTAGATTTTCCGGACCCTGACAGGCCTGTCAGCCAATATACGCCGCCCCGGTGGCCGTTCCGGCGCCAACGGGCCGAACGATCGATTTCACTCTCACTGGCCGTGATATTGGTGGAGCGCACGGTGATGGCTTCCCGTTGGTCTGGGTAGCCTTCCATGGAAATGACACCGCCGCCGACAATGCGGAAATTACGGCTGATGACAAAACGCCCTGTCTCCGGGTTCGCACGGGCTTCATCCAATGCCAACATCGAGCGCGTGCGGAGAACGATTTCTGCGACTTCGTTGCGGTTCACAGCATCTGCACCACCGCCCGCCAGGCTTTCTGTATCGATCACCCGCTCAATCGCCTGGACGCGCGCCTCAGCATCCATGGAGTTAATGCGCAGCTTTACGGTGTCACCCACTTTCAGAGGTTGATCGTCCAGCCAGAATATCCGGCCCCGGAAGACGTTGGTTAGCACCGGCGCTTCTTCGATATGGCTCGCCAGCTCACCGCGCTCAACGAATATCTGGCGATCCAGGGTGACGCCAATGGCCTCACCGACTTTGGCTTCCAGCTTTTCAGGTGCGCTCCAGGTCTCAATGCTCTCAACCCGCGCCGTTTTGCCGGATGGGGAGAACAGCAGTGTGTCGCCCTGGCGCAATTGGCCAGCGGCGATGGTGCCAGCGATGATCCGCCGTTCGTCAAACTTGTAGACATCCTGCACTGGCAGGCGGAGCGGCATGAACGCGAGCGGGCAGCGCGGCGTAAATGTATCCAACGCTTCCAGCACGGTCGGGCCATCATGCCAGGCCATTTTGTCGGACTTTGCAGCGATATTCTCTCCCTCACGGGCAGAAATCGGAATGATCACCTGGGGATCAGCGCCAAGCTCCTGCAGATATGCGCGAACATCCCGCGCAATTTCGGAAAACCGCTGCTGATCATAACCCACCAGATCCATCTTCGTGACAACAACCGCGACCTGCTCAACACCCAATAGCCGCAGCAAATATGCGTGGCGGCGGGTTTGCTCTTTCAAGCCTTCGCTGGCGTCCACCATCAGCAATGCGGCTTCAGCGTCTGCAGCACCTGTGACCATGTTTTTAAGGAATTCTACGTGGCCCGGCGCATCGATCACCACATAGGGGCGCACCGCCGTATCAAAGCGAATACGGGAAACGTCAATCGTCACACCCTGGTCACGTTCAGCCTGGAAGCTATCCAGCAGGAACGCCCATTCGAGCGCTTGGCCGCGCTTGGCGGAAATTGCCTTCAGCCGCTCCAGCTTTTCCGCAGAAAGCGCGCCCGTTTCATGAAGCAAGCGCCCGACGAGCGTTGATTTCCCATGGTCCACATGGCCAACGATAACCAGCTTCACCGGATCGGTTTGCGGCTCAGACGCCGTCATAACATCGCTTCCCATCACATATACCCATCGCGGCGGAGGCGTTCGAAGCTGTCTTCGGCTTCATGGTCCATGGCCCGGCCCGCGCGTTCAGATGTGTTGGTGGTCTCCAGTTCATGGATGATCGCATCCAGCGTGTCGGCATTGCTTGGAACCGGGGACGTAATATCCTGGTCCCCAAGTGAGCGATAACGCATGCCATCTTTAGCGAAATACAGGTCCACCAACGGAATGCCTTCGCGGCGGACATAGCGCCAGATGTCCAGTTCCGTCCAACCAAGGATCGGATGGATACGCACATGGGTTCCTGGCGGGAATTCGGTGTTGAACTGGTTCCAGAACTCTGGCGGTTGATTACGGAAATCCCATTCCGCCGCCTCGCCGCGAGGACTGAACACCCGCTCCTTGGCGCGCACGGCTTCCTCGTCCCGCCGAATGCCAGCGATTACGCCGGTATAGCCGTATTCTTCCAGCAGTGACTTCAGACCTGCGGTCTTCCTCGCAGCAGATCGGGCGGCAGGTGGCAATGTTGGGTCCATATCCTCGACTGGCGGGCAATCGCCCGTGATCAGCCGAAGGTTCCATTCATCCGTATAGCGATCCCGGAAATCGTACATTTCCTTGAACTTCTTGCCCGTATCAACATGAACGACCGGGAACGGCACATGGCCATAGAACGCCTTCTTAGCCAGCCAAACCATGACGTTTGAATCTTTGCCCAGCGACCACAGCATTGCCAGGTCGTCAAACCGGTTATAGGCCTCCCGCAGAATAAAAATGCTGGCGGCTTCAAGTTCATCCAACTCATTCATGAAATTCGCATCCTGCGGACAATCTTGGGCGGGGCGCAAAGCAGCCCGTAAAGCGCGGGGCATAGCGGATGCCATGACCTGTCGCAATACATACAATTTAATGCATTCCGATTAATGCAAAATATATATCCAGCATTCTACATAACTCTTAGTCAAAGACTGTCGGAGTTTTACGGGTATGCAGATCGGCTCACCCGGCTCGATGTCCCTGATCGAAGGCGGGAGCCATTCTATCTCCCGCTCCAAGATCGCCGAAGATAGTAAGGCAGACCCCAAGGGTGAATCCCTGGGCGTGCTGCCTAAAGCGCGTTCGGCCCCTACCGACATCATCGGCAATGTTGAATCGACCAGCGATGGCCGTCTCGGCGTCATTGTATCCGCGACCGTTGTTGGCCGCGCGCCCCCATCTGGCCTCATCCTGCAAGTCCAAGTTAAGCCAACCGATGGGCGTGGTGCAGAAACCGGCGATGATGTCGCAGACCGTGTCCGCCAGGGCCTGTCACCCCAGGATGGCCCCGGCTTGGCGTTTGGCGTTCGTCAGCAGGAAGAAATGGCACCGGCAGAGCGCGCCGAAGTGCAGGAAATGCAAAGCCGGGACGCGTCCGTCCGGCGGGAAGAACAAGCCCACGCCGCCGCTGCCGGGTCCATGGCCGGTGCCATCCAATACGAATATGCGACCGGCCCCGATGGCCGACGGTATGTGGTCAACGGCTCCGTTTCCATCGAAGGCGATTCTATTTCGGGCGACCCGAAAGAAATGGAACGCAAAGGCAAACGCATGGCCGCGGCCACAATGTCCGCCCAAGCGCCATCCTCTGCCGATTATGCCGCCGCCGCCCATGGCTATCGCGCAGTCGGTGAAGCCCGGCAAATGACCGCCGCCAATGATGCGGAAGCACGCCAGAAAAACCAGATGACGGGATTTAGCCTGGCTGTCTAAGAAAGTAGGTCTGGAGGTCTTCAATCTCTGCCGCGCTCATCCGCAGTCCAAGCTTGCTGCGCCGCCAACAGATATCCTCCGCTGTCCGCGCCCATTCATTCCGGCAGAGCCAATCAACCTCCCGCGCCGTTAGCGTGGCGCCAAAAGCTTGGCCCATATCTTCAATTCCCGTTGCCCCATGCAGCATATCAAAGGCATCCAAGCCATAAGCGCGGATCAAGCGACCGGCCCAGGCGGTGTCCAGGAACGGGTGCGCAGCGCGGAGGTCTTCAATCAGCTTTGAAAGGTTTTACGCAGCAAAATTCCCGCCAGGAAGCGGGGTGCCGGCAGTCCATGGCGGTCCCATGTCTTCGAAGAATGGCCCAAGCTTTACCAGCGCAGCTTCCGCTAAGCGCCGATAGGTCGTGATTTTACCGCCAAATACCGAAAGCAAGGGAGCTGCAACGCCTGCATCGCTGACCTCCAAAACATAATCCCGCGTGGCGGAGGATGCTGAGCTGGCACCATCATCATAAAGCGGACGCACACCGGAATAGGTCCAGACGATATCTTCTGCGGTTATGGCTGTAGCGAAGTACCGGTTTGCAGCATCCAACAGGTAATCCCGTTCTGCAGGTGTGCATATGACCGCGCCATTCGGCCCTTCGTGATCCGAATCGGTTGTTCCGATCAGCGTGAATGCGCCTTCATACGGAATGGCGAAGATGATCCTGCCGTCCGGCTGTTGCAGGAAGTAGGATTTCTCATGGGCAAAGACTTGACGGACAACAATATGACTGCCGCGTACCAACCGCACCGACGCAGCACTATTGGCACCCAACCGTGCGTTTAATACATCCGCCACCCACGGCCCAGCAGCGTTCACTAGCCCCCGCGCGAATATGATCTGTTCACCTGATGTCTCCGCCCGCCAAAGACCATCAACCCTTGTGGCGCGCTCGAGCCGGGTGCGTGGCGCGACATCTGCACCGTTAGCAGCAGCATCTCTCGCGTTCAAGATAACGAGCCGGGCATCATCGACCCAGCCATCTGAATACTCATAAGCCTTCACGAATTCAGGCTTGAGTGCTGCGCCGCTTGGATCAGCCGCCAACATCAGCGTCTCAGTTCCGGGGAGGCTGCCCCTGCCGCCAAGGCGGTCATAAACAAACAACCCTAGCCGCAGCAGCCATCCAGCACGGCGCTGGCCGGGGCCGATTGGCAGCACAAACCGCATCAGCCAGGCGATATGCGGCATTGCCTTCAGCAGTACGTCTCGTTCCTGCAGAGCTTCGCGGACCAGGCGGAATTTGAAATGTTCCAAGTACCGAAGCCCGCCATGAATAAGCTTGGTGGACGCTGAAGACGTGGCAGCACCCAAATCCTCCATCTCCAAGAGCTTGACCGAAAGCCCACGCCCCGCCGCATCGCGCGCGATTCCACAGCCATTGATGCCACCGCCAACAACCAGAAGATCATAAGGATGCGCTACTGACCCAAGGTCTACGGGCGCTGTCTCCTGAGCCTCGCGAGGTGCTAGATCTGCGGGCAAAACGCGCTCCGATGTTTTCTATCTATAAAGCCGAACGGTATATAAAGGCCAAGAGACCAGCCTGCACCCCCCGCTTTAAGGAAACCCGCCCCCGTGAGCCAACTTGCGCTGACCGTCAAATGCCGCTCGACCCGTGGGATCGTCGCTGCGATTTCCCAATACCTGGCTGATGCTGGCTGTAACCTGACGGACAGCGCCCAGTTTGATGATCAAGAAGCCGGCGACTTTTTCATGCGCTTAAGCTTCATCAGCGAAACCGGCGCAAGCGTTGATGGCCTCACCACCGGCTTTCAAGACATCGCTGCTCGATTCGGAATGGAATTCCAGTTCTACGACGAATCCAAGCGGATGAAGGTGATCTTGATGGTCTCCCGCTTTGGGCACTGCCTGAATGACCTATTATATCGCTGGTCCATTGGCGCGCTCCGGGTGGATATTGTTGGTGTGATCTCCAACCACCCGGATTTCAAAGAGATCACGGAAGGCCACGGCCTGCCCTATCACCACATCCCCGTGACCACAGACACCAAAGCCGCCGCTGAAGCCCAGCAGATGCGCATTGTTGAAGACACTGGTGCGGAACTGGTCGTGCTCGCGCGTTATATGCAGATTTTATCGGACGGGATGTGCCAGAAAATGTCCGGGCGGATCATCAATATCCACCATTCCTTCCTGCCCAGCTTCAAGGGCGCGCATCCTTACCGCCAGGCCTATCAGCGCGGCGTCAAACTGATCGGTGCGACCTCCCACTACGTGACGGCAGACCTTGATGAAGGCCCGATCATTGAACAGGATACGGTGCGGATCACCCATGCCCAGAGCGAGAAGGACTATGTCGCGCTGGGCCGGGACGTCGAAAGCCAGGTGTTAGCCCGGGCGATCCATGCGCACATCCACCATCGGGTATTCATCAATGGCGGTAAGACCGTGGTTTTCCCTGCAAGCCCTGGCAGCTTTGCCGAATAACCACCGTCACAACTTTGTCAGACGCGTGCCGCGCAGGCATTTCCGCTGCTGCAAATATGTGATTAATAGGGTGTTAATATGGCAGTAGGGCGTTTCCCCGCCTAATTTTTCTTCAAGGAGCTTAGTTGTATGCGTGCGATGGTGCTGACGGAACATGGTGGCTTGGACAAATTGGTGATGGACGCCAATTATCCAGACCCAAAGCCCGGCGAAGGCCAGGTCGTGATTAAAGTTGGCGCCTGCTCGCTAAACTATCATGACGTTTTTACCGTGCGGGGCATGCCAGGTATTAAGGTGCCGGTTCCTGTGATTATCGGCTTGGATGTTGCGGGTGAAGTCGCAGAGCTTGGGCCGGGCGTATCCGGGTGGTCCGTTGGTGACCGGGTACTGATCAATCCGATTGACCAGAAGCGTGGCCTGACCGGCGAAATGTTTAATGGCGGCTTGGCCGAATATTTTCTTGCATCAGAAGAACAACTTATCCGCATGCCTGAGGACGTCTCGTTCGCCCAGGCAGCTGCACTGCCAGTGGCCTACGGTACAGCGCATCGCATGATGTTCACCAATGGCGGCATCAAAGCGGGAGACAAAGTGATGGTGCTCGGCGCCTCTGGCGGCGTTGGCACATGCTGTGTGATTTTGGCCAAAATGGCCGGATGCGAAGTGATCGTTGGCGCGTCCAGTGAAGAAAAGATCGGCCGTCTTAAGGAACTGGGTGCCGATTGGGGTATTAACTACATCGAGAAGGCGTTCGAGAAGGAGCTTTTTGCTAAATATGGCAAGCCCCATCGTCGCTCGTTCGATGGTGGTGTTGACGTAATGGTGAACTTCACTGGCGGCGATACTTGGGTTCCGAGCTTGAAAGCCCTCAAGCGAGGCGGCAAGTTGCTAACCTGCGGTGCGACTGCCGGTTACGACCCGAAAACGGATATCCGGTATATCTGGACGTTTGAATTGAAACTGCTGGGGTCCAATTCCTGGACCGTGGAAGACCTGGAAAGCCTGATGGCAATGATCCAGGACGGGCGGATGGATCCGCCCATTGATCGCATTTATTCGCTGGATGAATCCGGCGAAGCACTGCGGGTGATTGAAGATCGTGAGGTCTTCGGAAAGGTAATTGTCGCGCCATGATGTATCGCGGAGGGATTTTTGGAAGCATCGCGGCTGCAGCCATTTTGGCGGCAAGTGCCGTGCATGCCGCCCCTGATCCCGCCGACGCGGTGATTGACCGGGCTGCACTTACCTCTCCGCCAACGGCCCTGGCACCAACATCAGAACCACCATCAGCGCTCCGGCCAACGCCATCCCGCTTGGAGGCGGTGCCTGGTGCAGCGCCCGGATCAGGTGGCGCTGTCGTCACAATTCCTTTGCTGGCACCACCGGTCCTGACCGGAATTGCTGGCCGGGTGCGCGAGGCCGTTGAAACCAGCGCACCACAGGCCTTAGATAATTCGGGCGAGCCAGTAGCCGTCGCTGTCCGCCGGTTTTATGCAGCGCGCGCATACCAGCCGGTATGGGTGAACAGCCGGGAGCCACTGCCACGGGCGTCCTCTCTTGTCCGCGCGGTCCTGAACTCCTCCCAAGACGGGCTTGAGCCCGCCAACTACATCACGCCCGCCATTCAAGCGCTGTTCTTAGCCAAGGATGAGGTTGGCTTGGCGAAGTTGGAAGCAGCGTTGACCTGGGCCTTCGTCGAATTGGCCAGTGATCTGGCGTCTGGCCGCACAGTGCCAAGCGAAGTGGACCCCGAAACATTCGTTCACCCCCACGATATCGATCCCGCTCAAGTAATGACGGACGTCGCAACTGCCTATGACGTCCAGCCGGTCCTCAACAAGTTGGCCCCGCAGACGGATGCCTACCGCAACCTGAAAATGGCACTGGCCCGATATAGGGAGATCAAGCGGCTTGGCGGCTGGACTGAATTCTCTAATGGCAAAATTCTGCGTCCGGGCATGCGCGGCCCGAGAATTGCGGAGCTTCGTAGCATCCTGGCAGAGCGCGGCGAAGATATCGACGCCGAGAATAATCATTATGATCTGACGCTCGTCAGTGCCGTCAAGGATTTCCAACGCCGCCATGGTCTCACGCCAGATGGCGCTTTTGGCCCCAATTCCCGCCTAGCACTGAATCAATCCGTCGATGAGCGGATTGAGCAGATCATAATCAATATGGAACGGTTACGCTGGATGCCGGATCATCTGGGTGAGCGATATGCGTTTGTGAACCTGGCGAACTTCCGGCTCGAAATCGCGTTCGGTAAGGAAGTTGTCTACGAAACCCGGGTTGTTGTCGGGTCAGATGCCGACCGGACGCCTGTATTCAGCGATCGCATGACCTATCTGGTCATCAATCCGTACTGGAACATTCCACCCAGCATCGCAAAAAAGGAGATGCTGCCGCAGCTCCGCGCTGATCCTTATTCATTGGCACGCAAAGGCATTCGTGTATTTGCGAGCTGGGCCGCGACAGCGCCTGAACTTGATCCTGGTGAAGTGGATTGGCATGCCGTCAATCCAAAGCGGTTCCCGTATAAGCTCCGTCAGGACGCAGGCGGTCGGAATGCACTTGGCCGGGTTAAGTTCATGTTCCCGAACAAATTTAATATCTACCTACATGACACGCCATCAAAGGCACTGTTCAACCGCACCGTCCGCACGTTCAGCCATGGCTGCATTCGCGTCGAGGACCCGTTCCGCTTGGCGAAGCTGCTGCTGTCGGATGATCCGCGTTGGACCGAGGATCGCTTTGACCAGGCGATCGCAGACGGCAAGCGTCGTTCTGTTAGCCTGCCGCGCACCGTCAATGTCCATCTGACATACCTGACCGCATGGGTGGACAGGAAAGGCGTGATCCAGTTCCGGGATGATGTTTACAAGCGCGACGCCAGCCTGATTACGGCGATTGATGCATCCCGTCGGCGCCCCGCAGCGCAAGCCGTGGCGACATCTGGCTAAGCGCTAAGCCGAGCGATACAGGACATCACTTTTTAGAAAACCTTTCTGTCTGCAGCGCAGCGTCCAGGCGATCCCTGGCGTTCTGCGTGCAGCGGCTTCCACTTCCTGGTGCCACCATGCCGGCGGCAGGACGGTGACATGTGCATTTAAGCCATTGCTAAGCGTCTTCCGCGCCGGGTAGCAGGCCGCGACCAGGTAGACGAATGATTTCGCCCGGCGGAATATCTGATCCAGCGTCCAGGGGATGTCCTCTTCTGGAATATGCTCCAGCACATCATTTGAAATCACGCCGTCAAACCGGCCTGATGGTTCAGCGCTGAATGGCGCATATCCAGGGTCGAACAGACGAACCGCAACACCGTCACCCCAAGCCGGCAACATGCCCCAGGCCGGGTCATCAGTACGGCCTGCAACCGGTTCATAGGCAGCACCTTTGCCGGCACCATAGTCCAAAACCGTATGGGCATTATGGGCTGCGATCAGTTCTGATATTTCAGCCGCGCGCTTTGGCAATTGAACGCCGGAGAACATGTCTACAGGCTGAATGCCAGCACCAGCGTCGCCATCTACATGCATTTGGGCGTGCAGGTTGAGCAAAGCCTGATAGTGCGGGCTTGGGCGGGTTGCAGTAAAAATCGTGAACCCAGCAGCATCCGCTTCCGCCTCTAGATCACGCCAAACACTGGCGGCAGCATGGTCGCCATACCGAAACTCATTCGGAAATGGTTTCCAAGGTTGGGTATGCAGGGCGGTGAAATGCAACAGCTTTGACCGGCCTTGCTGGTACTCACTGTCCCGCGCATTCCATTCAGCTGACATCAGCCCCCAAAGGCCAGGGATGGCTGCAGCGCGGCTACGAAATTCCCGATGCATCGCCTGGTTTTCCTGCGCCAATGCCTGTGGCCACACGTCTCCCATACGCGCAGCATCTATCAGCATGACAGAGGTTTCACGATCGTCGATGCTGAGCACGCCCGCCTCACCCATGGGCTGATCAAACAGCGCTGCCGGGTCCGCCAAATACACCTGATCGGCGTCATTATAGATTGCCCGGCCATGCCCCCTGGCGAACGCTGGAATGGCATATCGGTAATTAGTGAACCCTGTTTTCCAATACCGCCTGGAAAACCCAGCCAGATCCTTCATCAAGTAGATTTCATACGCACGGGCGGGGTCCCGGTGCTTCAGTATTGACCAAACCAGCACCCGCTCAGCACGATTTTGGCCGGGTTCCGCCCCAATAAAAATCCGCACCGGCGGTCTTGGGTCAGGTGTGACACCGGGATCAGGCGGGAAAGTCGCAAGCGTCGGTGCCGCTCGCCATCCGGCAGGGCGGCCCGCTAGAACCCGCAGGAAATACCCGGTCCGGCGATGCCAGAGCCGTGTCTTAAACGCTGGGTTACTGGACGTTGCGCCTTTCGGCATTCAGGCTCATCCGTCATGCGGGTACTATCTACCTCTACATAATGGATTTCATGGGAATTGCACGGGTGCGCCTGCACGCGGTCAATCGCAATTCCGTGACCACAACGGGTTTAGCGATCTATCCACGCAGAGCCTGCGTATACTGGCTAACACAAGGAGACACATTATGCGCCGCGCCCTTTTACTGATCGCCATACTGGCAGCCTTCGCGTTCACAACCCCGCCTGCACATGCCGATGATGCCGAATCCGCCGTTCGCGCGGTTGTTGAGGCGCAAGTCGCCGCCCTTGCCGCCGGTGACGCAGACGCAGCATTCAGCTACGCCACACCCGATATCCAGAAACGCTTTGGATCTGCCGAGAATTTTCTAGCCATGGTTCGCCTTAGCTATAGCGCGCTGATTAAGGCGGAGGTGTTTGAGGTCGAAGCCGTTGCGGCCCAGGGTGAGCATGGTGCCGTCCGCGCCCATGTGGTCGGTAAAGATGGCAAGGCCTTTAAGGCCATATACCCCCTACTCCGCCAGCCAGACGGCGCTTGGCGGATTGACGGGTGCTATCTGCAAACAACTGACGGACAATCGCTCTAAGTTCCCGCCTGCGCTTGTGACAGCGCGCCCAGGCGGCTAGCCTTTCCCCTAGAGACAAGAGCAGCGCAGTTTCCATGCGCTGCCTGGAGGGGATATTCGACATGACTGATACCGGTACGCTCGATCTGCCGAGCCTTAGAGCATTCTTCAATCCGGATTCCGTAGCAATTTTTGGCGCATCCTCGAACCCGCTCAAGATCGGTGGCCGCCCGATCAACAATATGAAGATCGCAGGCTACAAAGGCCGCGTCTTGCCGATTAATCCGATGTCTCCCGAAATCCAGGGCCTTAAATCCTACGCCTCGATTCATGATGTTGATGGCCCGGTCGACATGGCGATCATCGTCGTCCCCCAGGAAAAAGGTTTGGTCGAACCTGCCGTGCAGGCCTGCATCGAAAAAGGCGTGAAAGCAGCGATCATCCTGTCTTCCGGCTTTGCTGAAATCGATGAGGCCGGCGCCCAGGCCCAGGGCCGGATCGCGGCAGCAGCGGCTGAAGCTGGCCTGCGCGTGATGGGGCCGAATTGCATGGGCACCATGAATGCCAATACCGGCATGATCGCGACGTTTACCTCCGGGCTGGTTGATAAAGGCCCCGACTCGGGCGGTATCTCCATCGCCAGCCAATCCGGCGCGTTTGGGGCCCATTGCTTCATGCTCGCCCGGGAGCGAGGGCTTGGCATCAATCTTTGGGCGACCATGGGCAACCAGTCCGACGTCGAGTTCTCCGATTGCCTCGCCTATATGGCGGAGGACCCGAATACCAAAGTCGTGATGGGCTATATTGAAGGCATTCAGAACCCGGAACGCTTCCAAGCGGCGTTGGCCCATGCCCAGGCGCAGAAGAAGCCTGTCGTGCTGATGAAAGTTGGCCGGTCAGACATCGGGGCGGCTGCAGCGGCATCCCACACGGCGTCGCTGGCCGGTTCAGATTCTGTGTTTGACGCATTGCTCAAGCAATATGACGTCTACCGGGCCCAATCCATCGATGAGATGTTTGACGTGGCCTATGCGGCCAGCTTCGGCAATTTCCCAACAACGCCAGACCTTGGCGTGATTACCGTATCCGGCGGCGTTGGCGTTATCATGGCGGATGCAGCGGCTGATGCTGGCATGACACTGCCCGAGCTGCCCATAGAGACCCAAAAGCGCATGCGCGAACTGGTGCCGTTCGCTGGCACCCGTAACCCGCTTGATGTGACGGCGCAGTTCATCAACGACGCTTCACTGATGAAGCCGATGTATGAAGCGCTGATGGATGAGGGCGGATACCAATCCTCCATTTGCTTCGGGACGTCTGTCGGTTTGAACGAAATGCTGATGGAAAAGATATTGCCGCAGCTGAAAGAAATCGGTGCCAAATATCATGACCGCGCCATGGCCCTTTCCTTCCTGTCCCGCCCGGATATGACGGCAAAGCTGGAAGACTGCGGCTTCATGGTGTTTGAAGACCCGTCACGGGGCATTAATGCACTGGCGGCATTGACTCACTTTGGCCAGGCCTTCGCGAAATCTGGCGGTGGGGATGCCCTGCCAGTCGTACCAGGTGATGCGCCACCGGTTGCCAAGGGTGCAGCCCTCAATGAAACGCAATCAAAGGCAATGCTCGCCGCCTACGGCTTGCCCATGGTGGATGAACGCACCGTCGCATCGGCTGATGCCGCTGCGGAAGCCGCCAATGGCATCGGCTATCCGGTGGTGATGAAGATTGTTTCTGCCGATATTCTGCATAAATCTGAAATCGGCGGCGTTATTCTGAACGTTCAGGATGCCGGTGCGGCCAGCGAAGCCTTCGATACATTGATGGACCGCGCCAAGCAGCATGCGCCGAACGCCCATGTGGACGGCATTATGGTCGCGCCCATGATTGATGATGGCGTTGAGACGATCATGGGCGTCGTCCGTGACCCGGTGTTTGGGCCTACGGTGATGTTCGGGCTCGGCGGCGTGTTCGTTGAAGTTCTGAAAGACGTGACCTTCCGCGTGGCACCGTTCGGCGTAGATATCGCGCACGAGATGATCGGTGAAGTGAAAGGCCGCGCCATGCTGGATGGCGTGCGCGGCGCACCACCTTCAGACGTCGACGCCCTGGCGGAAGCGCTGGCCAAACTATCGGTTTTCGCCGCCGCCAATGCCGACACGCTAGAAACGGTCGATGTGAACCCGTTCCTCGTCCGCCCCAAGGGCAAGGGTGCGGTTGCGGTCGATGCGCTTGTTATTGGCCGGACGGACTAAGGAGAGACAGCAATGCACCCCGTGAAAGACGTCGCCGACCGCTTTCCGTTCGTTCCATACGAAAATCGCCCCAAGCTGGAATGGCCCGGCGGCGCGCGGGTTGCGCTTTGGGTGCTGCCGAACATTGAGCATTACGAATACATGCCGACATTCAACAATGTCCGCAAACCCTGGCCGCGCATGCCCGCACCCGATGTGCTGGGCTATGGTGTTCGGGATTATGGCAACCGCGTTGGCGTGTGGCGGATGTTTGATGTGTTCGACAAGCACAACATCAAATGCACTGTCAGCCTGAACTTCGGCATCATTGAGCATTACCCGGATATCTGGGAAGCGATGGAGGCGCGGGACTACGATTACGTCTGCCATGGCCTCTATAACAGCCGCTATATGTGGAACCTGGATGAGGCTGAAACCCATGCCGTCATCAAGGATTGCGTCGATACTTACCGGAAATATTCAGGCCGCCAATTGAACGGCTGGTTCGGACCCGCCGCCAGCGGCACATATTGGGGCGGGGAGGCCTGTGCGGCGAACGGCATCAGCTTCTCCACGGATTTCTACCATGATGACCAGCCGATGCGCGTGCGTACGGCCAAAGGTGATCTCGTCTCCATTCCCTATTCCATGGATGTGAACGACGCCGTTGTTTACCGCTGGCAGACCGAAGGCGAAGAGTTCGCCCGGATGATGCGCGATTATTTTGACGTAATGTATGCCGAAGGCGAACACTCCGGCACCGTCATGCCGCTCTGCCTGCATCCATACCTTTACGGCCAACCGCACCGCCTGAAATATCTGGACGAAACCCTGGCATACATCATGAGCCATGATGGCGTTTGGCAAGCGACCGGCACGGAAATCGCCGATTGGTGCAAAACCAACTGGCTGCCAAAGCTTGAAGGAATTGGAGGCTAAGGCAATTCCCGACCAATCTGAATCAGATTAGTCGGGATAAATTGCCCGCAATCAATGTGATAGAGCGCCGGGCTGCGTCGCCAAGCGACGCACGGCGCTCTAGAGCGGATTTGGATCATTCCGGTTCATAGCCGCATGCAGTGAAGAAGCTTCGGGCATCCTTTGTCGTTATAGCGTCGATAGCGTCTCGAATGGCGTTCCAGAGGCGATGGACAGTGCGGGCGGAGGCTTTTCTGAGAA
>CALLKY010000113.1 GCA_938083135.1 uncultured Alphaproteobacteria bacterium
CCTAGCCAGCACTTTCACCTCTATCTCAAAGAGTGCGAATGGCGCTTCAATCACAGGCCCACCGAAAACCTCTTGAAAGTATTACGCAAGTGGGCAAACCTCTGAACCGAAACCCTTAGATAGGCCAGCCCCTTATTTTAACGCGCAGGCGGATAGCGACCAGAACTTCCTGATTTTCAGTTCTGATGGCAATCCATTTCCAACATCTTCCAATCGCGGGTTTGAGGTCGTTGCCGCGGAGGTTCAAACCAAAGCGTCTGTATCGGCATTTGGCATTGGTTCGAATATCTCACTCAATATCCTGTCTTTGCTGGATAACACTGGCGGCGCAGAACTTGTTCAATCTGCCTCTGACTTGACAGACGCCATTGCGACGACGCCCATTTTCCCGCTGGACGTCGTGTCCTTCACGCTGACGCTGGACGTGGACGGCGCAGGGCCGCAGATTATCGCTACACAGGATAACTTGGTCGCAGACGGCACGAATTTTGATATCGATCTCTCAGATATAGGCGGTCTCGCTCGGGGTGCCCTGAACATATTCACGGCCACTGCCGTTTTCGATGTTGATGGCGATCTACAGACGACTGCAGATCAGGTGACGCTGACGCAATCCGAAACTGTAATCGGCGCGAATGCGGCGCCGATTACCAGTGGTGACGTAATCAGGAGCGCGACAGAGGATGACGGGAACTTCGTCGTTGATCTCCTGCAGGGTACGTCTGATGGAGATGGCGATAGCCTCACAATTTCGGATCTAACCCTTACGTCAGGCAGCGACATTGGGGTAACGATTAGCGGGACGACGCTGCTGCTCAGTCCAACTGCTTACGATAACCTTGCGGCAAACTCAGCCGAGAAGGTCGTCTATTCCTATGTCATCAATGATGGCTTTGGCGGGTCGGCCAACCAAACTGCGATCATCACGATCTCCGGCGTTAATGACGGCCCCGCCGCCGCTGACGATGCCCTATCTGGCAACGAAGATAGCGACATCACTGGTGACGTGCTTGGGGATAATGGTGCTGGCGCGGACAGGGATCCAGATGGTGATAGTCTGACAGTCCTTGCGACACTGGTCGCTGACGTCGCCAATGGCACGCTTAAACTGAACACGGACGGCAGATTTACCTATAGGCCCAATACAGATTTCAACGGTACAGATAGCTTCGTCTACACGTTGGATGATGGGAACGGCGGCACAGATACCGCGACAGTCACGCTGACAGTTAACCCGGTAAATGATGACCCGACTGCAGAAGACGATGCCTTTGCGTTGAACGAAGATGGCCGCGTTGCCGGCAATGTTCTGGATGACAACGGTGCTGGCGCAGATGTGGATATAGACGGCGATGAGCTAACGGTCTCTACGGTGCTTTTGCAGGATGTTGCCAATGGTGTGCTGGTGCTGGGCGTCAATGGGGCATTTACCTATACGCCAGATGCTAATTTCAACGGATCAGACACCTTCACCTATACGCTTAGCGACGGTGTAGGTGGTACCGATACAGCGACAGTTACGTTTTCTGTAAGCGCCGTGAATGACGCACCTGTTGCGACCCCAGATGTATTCGCTGGCGATGAAGACAAAGCGATATTTGGCAGTGTTCTAGTTGGAGACGGTGCCGATTCAGATGCTGACGGCGATACACTGACGATTTCCACAACGCCTATAGCTAATGTCGCAAACGGGACGCTAGTTCTGAATTCTGATGGGACGTTCAGTTATACCCCTGACGCGAATTTCAATGGTGTTGATAGTTTCGAATACAGCCTTGATGACGGGGCCGGCGGGACGGATATTGGTTCGGTTACGCTAACGGTGCGGCCCGTTAACGATGACCCTGACGCACGAGACGATACGGTTGCGCTGGATGAGGATAGCGCGGTTACCGGAAATCTACTCGCTGACAACGGCTCCGGTGCGGATTCTGATACAGATGGCGACAGGCTGAGCGTCGCCCAAAATCTGGTCCAGGGCGTTGCGAATGGCATTTTGACGTTCGATCGTGATGGCGCGTTTACTTACACGCCTGTTGCGAATTTCAACGGTACAGATCGCTTTGTCTACACACTGAGTGACGGCGTGGGTGGTACGGATATCGCGACAGTTACGTTTACGGTCGCTGCAATCAATGACGCCCCGAATGCCGCTTCGGATGTCATTCAGGGCGTGGAAGACACAATTATTACGGGCGATGTTCTTGCTGATAATGGCAGCGGGGAAGATTCCGATATTGATGGCAATACGCTGACGGTTAACGAAACCCCCGTACGCACTGTCGCAAACGGTGTTTTGATACTGAACAGCGACGGTACGTTTAGCTATACGCCAAACGCTGATTTTGCTGGCGAAGATGGTTTTACATACGCGCTGGATGATGGCGCGGGCGGTACGGACATTGCGGCAGTTCGGATTATTGTCGGTGCCACGAACGATGCGCCGGTGGCGGTGGATGATACTTTCCAGGGGCAAGAAGACGCTGACATTCGCGGCAATGTTCTGGATGACAATGGCGCTGGCGCGGATTCAGACATAGACGGCGACCCGCTGACAGTCGCTCTGGAGCTCGTAACAAACATCGCGAACGGTCGTTTAACACTGAATGCCGATGGAGCATTCCTCTACCAGCCAAACGCGGACTTTAGTGGTGCGGACCAGTTTGAGTACCGGGTGAGCGACGGGGCAGGTGGGTTTGATACGGCGGTCGTTGATCTCACGATTGACGCCATTAACGATAATCCAGAAGTCGGTCGTCCAATACGCGCAGCGCCCCGCGAAGATGATCAACCAATTTTGGTCAACTTGCTGGAAGGTGCCTCCGACCGCGACGGCAATACGCTTAGCATTTCGAGCCTTAAACGCATTGCAGGTGATGATATTGGCGTGCGCTTAGACGGCTCAACCTTCGTTGTTGATCCAGGTGCATACAATAGCTTAGCAGCCGGTGAGATGGAGACCCTGCGCTACCGCTACGACATTGTTGACGGCAATGGCGGCAGCGTGCGCCAAACTGCTGTCATAACCATCCGGGGTGAGAATGACGCGCCGGTCGCGTTGAACGACCTTTTCCGCATTGATGAGGATGGAGCGGTTTCCGGCAACGTGCTTGCGGATAATGGGGTGCGACCGGATCGCGATATTGACGGTGATGTGCTGTCCATCCTGACGACACCAGTCACAGATGTTCAAAACGGAACACTTGATCTCAACACAGACGGCAGCTTCATCTATACGCCAGATGCTGATTTCAACGGCACGGACCGATTTGTCTACACGCTGGATGACGGCAATGGCGGGATAGATACCGCATCCGTTCGCATCACTGTTACCGCCGTCAATGATGCACCAATAGCTGCTGTTGATGCGTTCATCGGCGATGAAGATGTCGAAATTACAGGCAATCTCCTTGGCGATAACGGCGCTGGTGTGGATGCAGATGCTGATGGCGATAATCTAAGCGTTTCAACGACGCTGGTCATCGGCCCGGCGAATGGCACGGCCTTGGTCAAGCCAAATGGCGATTTCGTGTATACGCCAGATGCGAACTTTAATGGTTCGGATAGCTTCGAGTACACGCTAGAAGACGGCAACGGCGGGACAGATACCGCAACGGTCACGCTGACAATTGCTTCGGTGAACGACGCGCCAGTCGCGTTGAACGACCTGTTCCGTGTTGACGAAGATGGCGCAGTTTCTGGCAACGTCTTGGCTGATAACGGCGTGCGGCCAGATCATGATGTTGATGGCGGCGTTTTGACTGTCTCAACAAAGCCCGTTCAAGATGTTGCCAATGGCGTGCTGGTTTTGAACTCTGATGGGACATTCACATACACGCCAACCGAAAATTTCAGTGGCGTTGACCGATTTGTCTACTCATTGAAAGACGGCCAGGGTGGGACGGATACGGCGTCCGTACGTATTACTGTTGGGGCCGTAAACGATGCCCCAGTAACGGCTGGGGGCCTGCGCGCACTGGCTATTGAAGGTGGTGCTGAAATCGACCTGAACTTGCTGGAAGGTGCCAGCGACGTGGATGGCGATGATCTTACAATAGCCAATCTCAGCCTGCTCGCAGGTGACGACAAAGGTGTTGTGATTACAGGCGCTGACCTCACGCTTGATTCGAATGCTTATAACGGCATGGCAGGTGATGAGATTGAGACGCTCCGGTATAGCTATGACATCATAGATGGCCGTGGCGGATCAGTTGCTCAGACCGCATTGATTGAGGTGCGGGGCGTGAATGTGGCACCAGTCGCTGCTGCAAACACAGTTGTTGCAGTGGCTGATGACAGCGTCACATTCAGTGGTGATTTGCTCGCAGGTGTGTCAGACGCTGATGACGATGTGGTTTCTGTATCGCTGCTGCCTCTCACGGCACCCAGTAACGGCGATTTGGTGATTGAGGACGATGGGACATTCGTCTACGTCGCCGATGCTGGATTTAGCGGTGGTGACGGCTTCGTTTATGAGCTGACAGACGGCAAGGGCGGGTTCACAGCGGGGCGGATTGAACTGACCGTGTCGTCAAAGGAAACAATTGTTAGCCAGCCCGGCAACAACACGATCGCTGGTGATGGTACAACCCGCGTCGCCTATGATCAGGGCGTTACTGGGCGGATTTTCGGAGATCTGAGCGCCGGGATTATTCGTGGCGATTCGAGCGTTGGCCGGGATAATGTCACTGGTATCTTTGAAGTGCGGGGCACCTCATATGATGACATTTTGTTTGGCACTGATGGCAACCCTGATACCTCAACGAAATGGGAGTTACTAGGGGTTTTTGAGTCTTATGAAGGCATGGGCGGCGGGGATACGATAATTGGCCGTGGCGGCCTTGATCGTGCCAATTACTCACAATCCGCTGCAGGCGTTAGCGTGAACCTTGCATTTGGTCTTACAAGCGATGATGGCTTTGGTGATCTTGATAGCCTGTTTGATATCGAAGGTATCGGCGGCAGCCCGTTCAGTGATGATCTGACGGGCGATGATGATGATAATTTCTTCCAGCCTCTACGCGGCGCAGACACAGTCAACGGTGCAGGTGGGATCGATCTTGTCCATTATGGCGCTGCCATCGGCGCTATTCGCCTGGACTTGGCGGCCGGGTTCGCGCGCAGGCTTAATGGCGAACAGGACACGCTGATCAGCATTGAGAATGCTGAGACAGGAAAAGGGAATGACCGGCTCGCAGGCGATGCCGGTGCCAATTTCCTATCTGGCCGGGATGGCGATGACGTTATCGTTGGACGCGGCGGCGATGACATTCTTTACGGCGGTGCCGGTTCTGACGATTTGGATGGCGGTGCTGGCGTTGACGAGATGTTCGGCGGCGAAGGCGATGACAGCTTCACAGTTGATGTCAAAGAGGACGTTATCTGGGAGGAAGGGAATGGCGTCGATACCGTGAATGCCAGCCTGACTTGGCGACTGGCGGATACTCTGGAGAATCTCAACCTCTTGGGTGAGGGTGATTTAGACGGCCTCGGCAATAGCAGCAATAATGTCATTACTGGCAATAGCGGTGCTAATGACCTGCGCGGTGTTGATGGCGATGATGTTCTGTCTGGCCGCGCTGGCGATGATCGACTGTTTGGCCGCAATGGCGATGACGTCCTTAACGGCGGGCAGGGCCAGGACCTACTGCTCGGCCTTGCGGGTGATGATGTGCTGGATGGTGGTGCTGGCGCTGACTTGCTCATTGGTGGTCGCGGATCAGACACATATTTCGTCGACAATCAGAATGACGTCATTAAGAACCGTGGTTTTGATGCGCGGGATGTTGATACGGTGTTTACCAGCGTCAACTTCCGCGTTCTCGGCAATATCGAGCGGATAACGCTTACCGGCGCGGATGATATTAATGGCGCTGGAAACCGCCTGGATAATGTCATCACTGGTAATGCTGGTGCAAATACGCTTCGCAGCGGATCAGGCGATGACATAGCTGCTGGCGGAGCGGGCAACGACCTGATTTTTGGGCATGCCGGTGATGACCAACTATCTGGCGGCGCTGGGAATGACCGTTTGATCGGCGGGTCTGGGGTAGATGTTTTCGTATTCGGTGCCGGGTTCGGGTTGGATATTATTCAGGACTTCGAAGGTGGTGTGGACCGCATTGATCTGACCGCATTTGCGTTCGCAAGCTTTGAGGCAGATGTCGCGCCAAACGTTGCAACAATCAATGGCCGTGCAATCTTGGACTTCGGTGGTGATGATCGGCTGCTGTTGTCCGGGGTCGATGGTGCACAGCTAACGGATGCGCACTTTATCCTGTAAGCTGTAGTCCTTAAGCCGCCGCTCTTTTTTGACGGAGCGCTTTGCCAAAGGCCTCGAATAACATCCGATTTACGGGATTGGTTTGGGGGTCGTATTCCGCATGCCACTGAACGCCGAGAGCAAATGCGGGCGCTTCGGCAATGCTGATGGCCTCCACTGTGGAATCTTCCGCCACACCTTCGATAATCACCCGCTTGCCAGAGCTGGTAACGGCTTGTCCGTGCAAGGAATTAACCCGAATCTTATCGCAGCCAAGAATGCGAGAAAATTGACCACCTGGCAGGAGATCAACATCATGCCGGTCTGCAAACACGACCAATGGATCTGGGTGGAATTCGCCGTCCTCAGTTCGGGGTGCGCGATGGTTCATTCGGCCGGGCAGGTCCCTAATTTCAGGATGCAAGGCGCAGCCATACGCAACCGCCATTTCCTGCAATCCACGACATACGCCGAAGAGCGGTATGCCGCGCGCGACCGCAGCTTTTGTGACCTCGAGTGCCACGATATCACGCTCTTGATCATAGGGTTCTGCACGAGGATCTGGTTCAACTCCATAATATGTGGGGTGAACATTTGCGCGCCCGCCCGTGAGTAAGACGCCATCCACTGCATCCAGCAGTGCGCCGATGTCTGTTACATTCGGGTCGCCTGCAAATACGAGCGGCAACGCGTCAGCAACATCAGCGATTGCTGACAAATTACGAGAGCCCGTCATTTGAACATAAAAGCGGTCGTTCAAAAAATGCGTGGACCCGATGACGCCCACAATGGGCTTCGACATTGTAATGCTCCTGACGCGACGCAGCGTCCTGGTTCGTTTTCGAGGCGGGCTTAGTCGTCGCCGATTTCGCAGCTAATGCGCCAATCAATTTGGCCATTGGCTTCTAGCTTATCGTAGTTCAAGCGCTTCTTTTTCGCGAGCTTGCGGGCGATGGTTTCAAGTGCAGCCTGTCCATCTGTATCCAGATCATCCCAGGAAATGCTAAGGCTAGCGGGCAGTTTAGGCTTGGCCTTTTTAGATGGTGCGGCCTTTTCTTTTGGCCCAAAAATTTCTGCCCATCCAGACCTGTATTCTGGCGTGGTGACACTGGAAAAGTGGCTAATCGGCCGACTGCTGCCCGATGACTTCTTCGGGCTCGCCGTCTCCGTAGTGGCACTGCTGTCCGCTGTGTCTGCCTTAGGTGCGTCTGTGGTAGAGGCGGCGGGTGCTGTGTCGGCGGATTTGGTAGGCGTGGTGTCTTTGGAAGGCTTTTTGGCCGTGTCTTTCGCCATGCTGCAGGTTTCCGGCAATGGGTCGATGATGGAGGCTAAGGTTTTTAGCGAACTATGGGCCATCTTCTCAAGCGTTTGCTTGTCGCAGCGTACTGGCGGGGCGCTGAATGAGCAGGCATAGTTTTGGTTTGCGCCTATAAAACACTGGATAAACCGATGACGAACCGCCCGAACTTTCTGTACATCATGACCGACCAATTGCGCGCAGATTGGATGGGGTGCGCCGGACATCCAGTTGTCAAAACGCCAAACATTGATGCGCTGGCGGCGACCGGGCTTCGGTTCAAGAATTTTCATGCGACCTCACCAGTGTGCATGCCAAACCGGGCGACGTTTTTAACTGGCCGATATCCGTCCACCCACGGCCTCCGGTATAATGGCTGCGCGTTACCGACCAATGCCAACACATTCGTCGATGTCTTAGCGGCGGGTGGATATCACACAGCCGCCATTGGCAAGAGCCACCTACAGCCCGTTACGACAGCACCGCCGCTGAATGCAACATCTGATCTGGAACGCCTGATTGATGAAGCCTGGCGCCCCGATGGGGGCGACTATGCGCAGGAGGAACCCGGCAGCTTTGCCGATGATGGGAGCGCGTTCAAAACGCCGTATTACGGGTATCAGCATGTGGATATGGTGACAGGCCACGGCGATAAATGTGGCGGCCATTATGCGCAATGGTTCAAAGAGCAAGCGCAGAACTGGAAGGCGCTGCATGATTCCGCAAACCAGCTGCCGCACGATTACACCTGCCCACAGGCCTATCGCACGCCGGTGCCAGAGCATCTCTACCCGACAAGCTATGTCAAAGATCAGACAATCGCTTATTTGGAGAGCCGGAACGGCGCTGCTGATCCATTCTTTAGCTTCGTTTCATTCCCAGATCCGCATCACCCATTTAATCCGCCCGGCAAATATTGGGACATGTATGACCCGGCGGATTTCGATCTTGATTTGCCCTATGAAGCGCATAAGAACCCAATCCCGCCAATGCAGTATGTCTATGACGCTTGGCAGTCCGCAGCGAAGCAATTCTCGCCGCAAACGGCCACAATGGCCTCCAAACGTCAGCTTCAGGAAGCGATGGCACTGTCTGCTGGCATGTTGACCATGATTGATGACTGCGTGGGTGAGATCGTCGCCGCACTGAAAGCTCAAGGGCTCTATGAGAATACGGTCATCTGCTTCAATTCGGACCACGGGGATTACCTTGGTGATTTTGGTATGCTGCTGAAGGGTGCCATGCCGTTTCGCTCTATCAGTCAGGTACCGATGATTTGGTCTGATCCCACTGACCGCGCAGGCAGGACTACTGATGCGCTGGCAGGCACGATTGATCTTCCGGCAACGATCCTTGATCGGGCCGGATTGGCACCATTTCAAGGCATGCAGGCCGAAAGCTTTATGCCCGTATTGAACGGGCAGGCGGCGGCGCATCGGCCCGCCATCTTCACAGAATATAATGACGGCGGCCCGCGCCTCGGCTTCAAGTCGCCATCGCGGGTCAAATCCATCATCACAGATCAATATCGTTTCACGCTCTATAAGGGCGAGCCGTGGGGCGAGCTGTATGATTTAGCGGATGATCCGAACGAGACCCATAACCGCTGGGATGATCCAGCTTTTGCAAGCATAAAAGCAGACTTATCGCTGCAGCTAAACCATATGCTGGCGGACCTGATGGATGAAAGCCCGAGGGCGAAGCGCCGGGCCTAAAGGCGGCGCGCCTTATAGCTTGGGTGCGATATCGGCGACGAAACGTTCCATCTGCTCCATCTGGGCAGCAGCACTTTCGCCCCGGTAGCGGATGATGATTTTCTGAAAGCCTGCATCGAGGATGGCTTTTAGGTCATCTGTGATCTGCGCCTCTGATCCGCTGCCAATGTCACGCTCACCAAACGGGCCTCGCTTTGGCTCGCCTGGGTTCAAGAAGATTTTATAGACGAGGTCCAAGTCCTCGAATCGGCGACCTTCAGCGGCTGCGATGTCCTTGAGTTTGGCCATGCGCTCCGGCAATTGCTTTGGCCCAAGTGCTAGTGCCAGCCATCCGCCATGGCGAACAACGCGCCGCAATGCTGGGTTTGATACGCCGCCTATCAGAATGGGTGGGTGTGGGCGTTGCACTGAACCTGGCACAGAATGCACAGGCGAGAAGCTATATGTTTCACCATCAAAGCTAGCCTCACCGCCAGCAGACAGCGCCTTGAATATCTCCAGATATTCATCCGTTGCTTTGCCACGAAGCGCGAAGTCTGCTGTGTCGAGAACCTCAAACTCCTCCTTCAGCCACCCAACACCAGCGCCCAGGATGACCCGGCCACCAGAAAACTGGTCAATGGTGATCAGCATGCGCGCCAGCAATACAGGGTTGCGGTAGGGGATAATTAGAACGGCAGTCCCGATCTTTATGGTCTTTGTGGCACCCGCCAGAACCCCCATAGCGGCGATCGGCTCCAGTAGCGGATCACTGGTGGGCGACGGGAACGCCCCGTCGGCGCTGAAAGGATATTTCGCCTCAAACTGGGTTGGAAAAACCACATGGTCCGCAAGCCAAATGGAATCAAACCCCGCAGATTCAGCAAACTGCGCCAAGCCGAGAACGTTATCTGGCTTAGCCAAAGGTCCGTAGATGCCGACATCGAGGCCGAATTGATCCATGCGTGCCATGCTGTTCGCCTTTACCGCTGCTGCAAGACCGGCGGGCTTGTAAGATTGCGCCGGGCGCCCAAGATTGGGGAAGCAAACTAAAACAATCAATCCTGATGCAAAGCGAGCCCTAAGCCATGACCAATCTTCCGAACCAGCCTGCCGATTATACGCCGCCCAAAGTATGGACATGGGAGCCGGGCAATGGCGGCAAATTCGCCAATATCAACCGGCCTACAGCAGGTGCGATCAAAGAGCAGGAACTGCCGCGCGGCAAACATCCGCTGCAGCTTTATTCACTGGCAACGCCCAATGGCGTCAAAGTCACGGTCATGTTGGAAGAACTGCTGGCCATTGGCAAAACTGGCGCTGAATATGATGCCTATACAATCCGCATCGGCGATGGTGACCAGTTCGGCAGCGGCTTTGTTGACGCCAACCCCAATTCCAAAATCCCGGCGCTGATTGATTACAGCACGGATAAGCCAACGCGGGTTTTCGAATCCGGCTCAATCCTGCTGTATCTGGCAGAAAAGTTCGGTGCCTTTATTCCCGAAGACCATGCTGGCCGCACGGAATGCATGAACTGGTTGTTCTGGCAGATGGGCAGTGCGCCTTATCTCGGCGGTGGTTTCGGCCATTTCTATGCCTATGCCCCATTCAAGATCGAATACTGCATCGACCGGTTCGCCATGGAGGTGAAGCGCCAGATGGACGTGCTCGACCGCCAGTTGGCTGACAACGAATATATTGCTGGCGATAGCTACACGATCGCAGATATGGCGATCTGGCCATGGTACGGCGCTGTTGTCTCCAATTCAGTCTATGACGCTGCCGAATTCCTGGACGCGAAGAGCTACACCAATGTGGCGCGTTGGGCTTCTGCCATCGCCAAGCGTGATGCCGTGCGTCGGGGCCGCATGGTCAACCGCGTTACGGGTCCGCTCGATAAGCAGCTGCATGAACGCCACGACGCCAGCGACTTCGATACGAAGACGCAGGACAAGCTTGAAGCTGCTGCAGACTGATAACTTAAATGCCGGCGGCTCCTTCTCTCATGTATGAGGGCAGGGGCCGCTCGCTATCTGCACATCCTCGGATATACTAAGCGCGCTCATTAGCAGAGGAGCGCGTTATGCATGCTGTTGCGAGCCACGAGGCGATTGAAGTCGAGACCACGCGTCCCGATGGCGGCGTTGGTCGCCGGGTAGATTATATCGGCAGCCCAGGCTTGATTGATCCGCATCCACAAGCGTTTCTGGTGGATAGGCTATATCCTGGCGCTCGGATTGATCCGCACTTCCATGATATTGATCAGTTTCAGGTCGTCGTCGATGGCGATTGCCGTATGGGCAAGAAGGCCGCTGACCCAGTGACGTTCCAATATGCGGACGCATACACGCCATATGGGCCAATCGTCGGCGCAGACCTTGGCTTCGCCTTCTTTACGCTCCGCCCCATTGCAAGCGGCGGCTTTTTCCCAATGCCCGGGAATAAGCACATCATGCCGGGGCGCGCTGGCCGTAATATCGCTGGTCGCTTTGACACAAGTCGCCCACGCCCGGCGGCTGGTGCAAGCGTAATCGAACAGCTCATGGCGGATCAGCCAGATGAAGTGAACGCCGTCGGCATTCGTCTTGGCCCGGGTGCCGAAGCAATAGGCCCGGACTCCAATGGCGGCGGGCAGTATTATCTTGTGTGCGAAGGTGACGTATCGGACCAAGGCAAGGCATTGCCGCGCCGGTCACTAATCCATGTCCCAGCGGGTGAACCAGCGCCCAGCTTGACCGCTGGCAGTGAGGGCGCAGATGTTCTGGTGCTGCAATTCGCCCGGCCATCAGAACGCCCAGGATCTGACCCAGCGCAATTGGCCAGTCGTGATCCCAATGCCTATATGGCGAGGCCTGAAGGCTCCGGGCGCTAGGTTCCGAGCAGGCGGCGAGCGCTTAATTCAGAACGGCTTTTACACGCTGCATCCAACCTGCGACGGGATCATCGCTGGCTACGATTTCGCACTCGCTGACAGCCTCGGCCCATAGAAACGCGCCAGCGGGAATGTAGTCAGCGTAAGCCGGCGTATCGCCAGAAATGAATGGCTGGATTTTCAACGTTTCTCGGATTGGGTTGAGCGCGGCGCGGAAGGCCTTCAGGTGCGCATCCTGGTCCTCAACGAAGGCCTCTAAGGTCATCCCAAACTTTGCTTCCCGGTCTGGGCGGAAATAGGCTTGGTCCGCTGCATCAAGTGCATTGTATACGTCCAGCACAATTAGGCGCAGCAGGGGTGGATGAATGGTCGGGGTCCAATTGTTCATGAACCGGGCGTGGGCTTTGCTGCCAGGGAATAAAGATGGCGCATCTGGATAATGCCCTTCCAGATGCTCCGCGATTGCCCAACTATCAACGATGCGTACATCGTTATCATCCAGCACAGGCAAGGTCAGGCGCGGGCCATCATTCAGCCTATCGATATCTGTGAAGCGCGTCGCGACCGTCTCGTAATCCAGGCCTTTATGCGCCAATGCCAGCTTGGTGCGCCAGCAATAGGGGCTGAAACGGCGGTCGCCGCTTGCTGTTAGATCATAAAGAATGCGCGCCATTGGTAGGGTCTCCTAGAGTGCCAGGGCTGCGGCTTGTCCGGCATGGATAGCGCCCATCAATGGACGCGGGCTTTGACAATCGCCGACACGGATTAGATTGAGGTCGACCAGTGCGTCTGCAAGTTCAAGCTTGGGTGATCGCGGTGTCGCATAAACAAACAGATCGACGGCTGGAATCACGGCATCCGCTTTTGAATAGGGGTTTCGCCAGGTCAGAGCCCCATTTTCGAAACGCGTTGGTTGTGACGCAGGGGATAGCTGGACGTTTGCCTCATATAGTCGCCGCAGCACGCCAATGGCGCTGCAATAGTTGACGCCTTCAGCGAACCCGCCGCGTGGCGTCATGAGGATTAGCTCATCAAATTCGGCGGCCAGCTTATCTGCCACGCCATATGTCGCGGCTGTGTGGTCTTGGTCAAACAGCACGGCGCGATGGCGCGGGCCGTTATAACCATTTGCTGCATAGTCCCGGGCAGATATCGCGTTCTGGGCGTTCGATGGCACCATCCCTTCCGGCCAGCGCTGGCTGGCACCAGATGCTAGCAACACGACATCAGGATTGGTCGCGCGGATATCATCGGCGGATGCTGTTTCCCCAAGCCGATAATAGACGCCATGACGCGTGGCCATGTTGGTCTGCCACTCAAGGATACGCGCCATGTCCGCACGGCCTGATAGCCCAGATTCGAGCGCCAGTGCGCCGCCGCTGCTTCGCCCGAACAGGGTCACCGTGTGCCCGCGCGCGGCGGCCACCCATGCGGCCTGCAATCCGGCAGGCCCAGCACCCACAATGGTCACGCGCTTGGGTGTATTCGCAGGCCCAGGTATCCACCCACTTTCAGCATCACTGCCGAGCATCGGGTTCAAGTGATCCATCAGCGGCTTGCCTTGATGGACCAGTCCCCAAGCAACGTTGTCGAACGTGGTCGGTCTAACGGCTGCAGCGTCGCCCGCCGCTGTTTTCTTGATGAAGTCAGGATCAGCAATCAACGCCCGGCTCATGGCGACAAGATCGCCTTTGCCGTCGCGGATAGCGGCATCGGCTTCATGCGGTGATCCTATCCGCCCAAGCGCTATGACGGCAGCACCGTTAGCTGCGCGGCGCATACGGGCGTGGATATCCAGAAAATGGCCGGGCTTGTAGTAGATGTCCGGCACATGGGATTCGAGGCTTAGCGAGAAGTTGCCTTGGCCGTAACAGAAATAATCCAGCAGTTTTGGCGCAGCCAGCGCCGTTGTCAGCTGTTCCGCTTCATCGGGATCAATCCCGCCCTCAATTTCCTCCGTGCCGGGCATTTTTAGGCCAATGATGAACCCCGCGCCGGCGCGCTCTCGGATGCCTTTTGCAATCTCCAGCGCAAATCGGGTGCGGTTTTCAATAGACCCGCCCCACTGATCATCGCGGAGGTTCGACCAGGGCGATAAGAATTGGTTGATCAAATAACCATGGGCACCATGCAACTCGACGCCCGCAAACCCAAGCTTTGCCAGATTACACGCAACATCCACATACGCCTGAATGACGGCTTGAATATCTGCGTCCGTCATTACTCTTGGCACAACCCAGGAATACGCGTCTGCCTGATCTGAAACACCCATTGGGGATGACGTAGCACCCCAGAGCTGCTGCTTGCCCGGATGCCATAGCTGCCCAACCAACTGCCCGCCTTCGGCTGCAACGCGCGTCGCCAAATCCTGAAAGTCCGCATCATTCACACGATCAAAGCCGGTGACGACGGCGGGCTGGGCGATGGCATTTGGATCAACAGCGATGACCTCTGTCACCAACATCGCTACGCCGCCCTTTGCCCGCTCGATCAGGAAGTTCTTGTAGCTTTCGGTAATGCGGTTCTGTTTGGCATAATTGGTGACAGTTGCAGAAAGCACAGACCGATTTTTGAGGGTCCGGCCAGCGAGGGTATAGGGCGAGAGCAGATGTTGATGAGACGTGGTCACGCGCGGGGGGCTCCGTTCAAGCCTTCTAAATACTTCACGACGTTCTCAACCGGTTCCACATCGCCAAATTTGGCATCGATATCGAACAGGTTCCATTCAACGGCACCGGCAATTCTGTCACCAATCGTTTCGCGGGGGATGATGGGACGGAAGCCTTCAGCGATGGCGTCCTCTGCTGTGTTGCGGACACATGCGCTTGCAGTCGTGCCGGTCAGAATAACGGTATCAACATCGCATGCCCGCAATAGCCCGGCCAACATCGTGCCATGGAATGCACTGGCCCGTTTCTTAACGATGATGTGCTCATCAGGTTGTGGCGCCAGACGGCTATCAATCTCAACAGCTTCAGTTCCCTCCACCAATGTTTCGGCCGGAATCTTCTTGCCCCACATGCCCATGTCAGAATTTGGGCCTTCCGTGACTGCATAGGCAGTGGTGGTGAAAATGATTGGGATTTTCAGGGCGCGGGCAGGGGCGAGCACCCGGTTTGTCGCCTCAATGATTTCATCGCAGTTCACGCATGTGAAAGCATGGCCGGGCCGCGTCCATGCATTGGCAAGATCAATGTTGATGATCGCGGGGCGGGTTCCATAGCCAATCCGCCGTTGAAAACCACGGTTTTGGTATAGGTTTGAATTCGCACCGAAGACGACTTCGAGCGCGGCCTTGATCTTATCATCATCCATAATGTCTCTCCCAGTATTCACGGACGCATCAGCAGCGCTTCTGTTATTGCAACGCGCCAGAGCCGCGCATGGTTTGGATTTCATCGGCGCTGTAGCCCAGTTCCGCCAGCACTTCGTCACTGTGTTGGCCTACGCTCGGCGCTGACATTGGCGTTGTTTTCTCCTGGCCGCGCATGAAGACAGGGCTGCCAATTGTGCGGTCTGCGGGTGCGCCGGGGCCACTCGTTACAATACCACCCGCATCAGTGAATGTCCGATCATCTGGAATGTCAGACATCTTGCGAATGACGCCGAAAGTGATGCCGTGGGTTTCCAAAATCTGCTGCCATTCTTCCCAATCCTTTTCAACGAACACGCCGTCTAGGATTTTCGTGAGGGCAGCAGCGTTTTGCTTCCGGGCCTCCTGGGTGGCGAAGCGCGGGTCTTCCAGCAGGTCTGGACGGTCAATTGCGGCGATGAATTTGTCGATCTGCCGCAATTCATTGACGAGTGCCAAACTGAACCAGCGGTCATCTTTGCATCGATAATGGTTTGCAAGTGCGTTGAACCATTCATCACGGTGTGGTCGTGGCGGGATGTCCGCACCGCCAAGGGCAGCTTGAACGTAGAACGAATTCCACCATGCCCCATTCGCCACCAGTGAGGATGAAACATAAGAGCCTTCGCCTGTCCGTTCCCGCTTATAAAGTGCCATCGCTATGGATGCGAAAAGTGCCGTACCTGTCGGGTGATCACCCATACCTGGGGCGGACCGGGCTGGAGCGGATTCTGGGGATGTTTTGATCATGTCCATCAAGCCGGATCGCGCCCAAAGTGCCGTAGAATCAAAGCCGGTTTTGGAAGCCTCTGGCCCGTCTTCGCCATACGCCGTCAGCGAGGCATAGATCAGGTCCGGTTTGTATTTCACCAAATCCTCGTAGCGGAGTTTCAGTTTTTCTCTGACGGGGAATGGGAAATTTGTGATGAACACGTCTGTATCGGCCAACATTCGGTGCAGCACGTCCTGGGCCGTATCCTGTTTCAGGTCCAAGCAGATGCCGCGTTTGGACCGGTTATCGGCGAACCATGCGTAATCGAAATCAAGGTCAGGCATGCCTGGGCCACTATGGAGGGAGCGGTAGGGGTCGCCGCCGGGCGCTTCAATCTTGATCACATCAGCGCCGAAATCGCCCATGATCGTTGCCGCGACTGGGGCAGCGATGAAGCTGGCGCAGTCTATTACTTTCAGTCCGTCAAAAATTCGGCCAGTCATTGGCGGCGTCTCCAAAATTCGTCTTTCAAGATGATCGCAAGGTTGCCTGTACCGATGCTACTGGCGCAAGTGCGTTCACGCCGCTAGAAATCTAGGATGAGTGAATTATCGAACCTCCGCCGCCCGCTCCGTATCGGCACGCGCGGCAGTCCCTTAGCGCTTTGGCAGGCGCGGCATGTGGAAACGCTGCTGCGCCAGGCGTGGCCGCAATTGGCCGATGATGGCGCGCTGGAAATCGTGGAGATTACCACCACCGGCGACAGGGTGCAGAATCGGTTGCTGTCTGAGATTGGTGGCAAGGGCCTTTTCTCCAAAGAAATTGAGGAGGCGATGGCTGACAATCGGATTGATCTGGCCGTCCACTCCATGAAAGACGTTGAAACAGTTTTGGCGGACGGGTTTGTGATCGCCGCTGTTCTGGAGCGCGCTGACCCCCGTGATGCTTGGATATCCACGTCTGGCCATGGCCTTGATGACATGCCGACTGGTGCCAAAGTCGGCACCGCATCGCTACGCCGCCGTGCGCAGGTATTGGCCCGCCGGCCTGATCTGGAGGTTGTGCCATTCCGGGGCAATATTGGCACGCGCTTGCGTAAACTGGCGGAAGGTGAGGCGGACGCAACGCTGCTAGCCCAAGCTGGCCTAGACCGGCTTGGCATGGGCGACACGGCGACCGAAACCCTTGCACCTAGCGTTATGCTGCCGCCTGCGGCTCAAGGTGCAGTCGGCGTTGAGTGCAGAGCGAATGATGAGGGCGTGTTGCAAGCGTTAGCGCCGCTCAATCACGCCGAAACTGTGGTGACCACCATGGCAGAACGTGCGTTGCTGGCAGCGCTCGATGGGTCGTGCCGCACGCCAATTGGGGCGTATGCGATGTTGGACGGGACTGGCGGTATTCACATTGAAGGCCTGCTGGCGAATGATGCGGGCACAAAGAGCTGGCGGGCCAACCGCAGCGGCCTGGTTTCTGACGCTGCAGCTTTAGGTGCGGAAATTGGTGCCGAGCTACGCCGCGAAGGCGATGCCCAGGTCTTCGAATAATCTGACATGTCTGGCCCCACACTGCTGATCACCCGGCCAGAGGATGACGCGCGACTTTTTGCGAAGGAAGTTGAGGCAATAGGGTTTGCGCCCGTGTTTGAGCCGCTTCTCCGCATCGAGCCGTTGCAAGCCCCACCGCTGCCGGACGTCGTGGTCCAAGCCGTTCTGTTCACCAGTGCTAACGGTGTACGCGCATTTATTAATGCGTATGGATGTCTTGACTGTCCTGCATATGCAGTCGGTGACGCTACGGCGCGGGCGGCGCGTGACGCTGGCTTTGCGCCGGTCCAAAGTGCTGGGGGTGATGCAGATGTTCTCGCTGGCCTTGTGCAGGCTGAGTTGGAACCATCGGCGGGTTTACTCATTCATGCAGCAGGGGAATCGGTGGCGGGGAATCTACAGGGCGTGCTGAACGATGCCGGCTATTCAGTCACGCGCATACCGCTCTACCGGGCCAAAAAAGCACGTTCGCTTACCTCAAGCCTCGCAGCACGTCTGAATAATGGTGTGATTGATCATGCGGCGTTTTTTTCGCCGCGCACGGCAGCGGCATTTGTTAGGCTGGCGCAGTCGGCGGGGATAGGGGATAAGATGCGTACGATAGCTGCGACGGCGCTCAGCGCTAATGTAGCGGTTGAACTGCGCGTCCTTCCGTGGCGTTCGATAGATATTGCGTCTGAGCCGACGCAAAAAGCGTTGTTGGCCCAACTCTTGCAAGTGCAGCAGGAGAGGGAAAGCGGCGTCCGAATTTGAGACTTTTGCCAGCGCCCGATTGATGGAGCTAGAGGCGGACGATGACAGGTAAGCGCAACGAATCAGGTGGCAAGGCGAAAAACGCCCAAAAGCCCGAGTCTAAGCCGGACGAAACCGCCACAGTCGAGACGCAGGACAGCGTCTCGCCGGACGCGGTGATAGACGCTGAGTTTTCAGAATCGGATACAGTTGATGCCTCAACAGAGGCTGACGCTAAGCCAGAGGAAAAACCAGCGGAAGCAGAGGCCGAGGCTGAACCTGAAGCGCGCGATAAGTCCGCCGAGACAGCTGCCGGCGTTGCGGCGCTAGCGCTGGCTGCTGGTGCGGCTGACAAGCAAGAAGCAGAACGCAATGCCGCAGCCCTGGCTGAAGATAAGCGCGGCCCTGGCGGCCTGGTTTATGGCTGGCTGGCCTTGCTGACGCTCTGTGTTGTGGCTGGGCTTTATATGCTCATCGTCAATCCGACCTATCTTCGGGATCGTATGGGGCTTGCGGACTCTCCAGAACTGCTGGCGCAAGCAAGCGCTACGCGCGAAGCCGGGAAAGCTGCAGAATCGAATGCGGCGTCGATTACTGCCAATGAAGCAACAATTGCCGAGACCCAATCCCGGTTAGATGAAACTGAAGCAGAGGCCAAAGCCGCCAGCGCATCAGCCCTTAAAGCCATTTCATTGGCCGAAGCAGCGCAAACTATTGCTGGTGAGCCTGCTGCAGGCCTGAAAGCCACAGTCGAGAAGCTTGAAGCAAATCTTGCTTCCGTCAGGGCAGCCCTGGTGAAGAGCAACCGTGCTGCAGCCGCAGGTGATCCAATCGATGGCTTGGCGCTTGCAGCCGCTGCTGAAACCGCAGATGCGGCCCTGGTCGCTGCAGTAGCGGCAGATAGCAAAGCGACCGCCGCTGCTGCTGACCTCGGTGGCAGGCTGGATACTATTTCGGCACAACTTGCGACACTTGGCGAACAGGTAGCGGCGCTGGAGGCGAAGGCATCTAAGCGCGGGCCAGTATCCTTGGCTGAGGCTATCCTGGCATTGCAGGACTTGCGGACAGGTGTCGCGAGCGGCAAGCCTTTCGCAACACTGCTCGGCCGGGCGCAGGCAGCTTTGCCTGATGCGGCTGAGCTGAAGGATGCGCCTTGGGTTGGCTTTGCTAATGCTGGCCTGCCCACGGAGGCGGCGCTAACGGCTGAAATGCAGGCGCACGCGCTTGGCATCGCTCAAGACAAGCTTAAAGCTAGGCTCAATACTGGTGAGGATAGCTGGCTTGACCGGGCTGTTGGCGGCGTGGTCGGACGCTTGAAGGTTCGCCGTGTCGGCGCTGGCGTGGAGGGGGATGATCCCGCCTCTGTCGCTGCACGGGCGGAAGCGGCACTGCAGGAAGGCAACATCGCCAAGGCGATCCAAGAAGTGGAAGCGCTTGAAGGTGAGGGCGCGGCCCGGTTTGCTGAATGGCTAAAAAAGGCGAAGGCGACCGCCGCTGCGACTAATGATCTGGACGCCTTACAGAAGGCCGCGATTGCGGCCGCGGATGGGGCATAAACAATGTTTCGCGCACTAATCTTCTTCATTATCGCCGCTGTCGTAATCTGGGGCGTTTATCTGTTGAGCGGCATCACAGCCCCGGTCACGTTGACATGGGGCGACCGTATCTTCGGCCCCTATGCACCGTTTGAGGCTGCTGTCGCGGCCACGGTTGTGGTTGTGCTGGCGCTGGTCGTCTGGAATATCCTGGCATGGCTGCTTTGGCGGAAGCCGAAAGATATCTACCAGAAGATGGGCCTGCGACGCCGTGAAGAAGGTTACAAAGCGCTGACGAAGGGCATGGTCGCCGTTGCTACCGGGGATTCCCGTGAAGCCGCACGACAGTCATTGCGGGCCGAAGCGCGTTTGTCAGAAGATCAGCCGCTCGCACGGATGTTGGCTGCTGCTATCGCCAAAAAGAACGGTGATGAAGCGGGTGCGACGGAACAGTTCGAAGCGATGACAGAGCAAGAGGAAACAAAATTCCTCGGCCTACAAGGCTTGTTTGAGCAGGCGCGGGAGGCCGGTGACCTTCGCCGTGCTGTAACGTTGCTAGAACAGGCGAATGAAGCGAAACCCGATACGCCTTGGGTGCTGGAGAATCTCTTCCGTCTGCAGGCCATGTCGTCCCGCTGGGAAGGCGCACGGGATACGCTTGATCGATTGAAGAAGAAAAAGCTGGTCGAGAAAGACAAAGAAAAGCATTGGCGCGCGGTGATCGACGTCGAGGCCTCTCGCGAACGGGCAGAAGCGAAGGATGGCGATAAGGCGCTGTCCTATGCGCGGGAAGCCTATAAATCGCATCCTGAGTTTGTGCCAGCCGCTGTGCAATATGCCGATATGGAAGCTGCTTTTGGCCGCAATGGTCGTGCCGAAAAGGCTATTCATGACGCGTGGATCCGCATTCCACACCCTGATCTCGTATCCGTATATGAGCGCGTGATCAGCGTTTACGACCCAACCAAGCAATATGAAATGTTCAAAAAGCTTGGCGAGAAGAACCCGAACCATATCGAAACCCGCATCATGCTCGCCCGTGAAGCAATCCGTGCCGGTGCTTATGACGATGCGCGCACGCATCTTCTGCCCCTTACGGAACGTGGCCCAGACGCCCGTATTTGCCGCTTGATGGCTGACCTTGAACTTGCATCTGGCGGTGACCGTATGGCAGCACGGGACTGGATGGCACGGGCATCGAACGCAGCGCCTGATCCAGTTTGGGTGTGCTCGGAGTCTGGCGATGTTGTGGTGAAATGGTCGGCAATTAGCCCATCTGGCGGCTTTGATACGCTGGAATGGCGCCGTCCGAACTACGTGCCGGTTGGGTTGCTATCGAACCCAGTGGATGCCGAAGCCCTGATTGAAAATCACCATGAAGAGCCGGCACCTGAACTGGTTGACGCGGAATTGCTGCCGCCGCCGGTGGTCCGTGGCGAACATCAAGACGAACCCGTTGGCGAAGAAGACCTGAAACCAGCGGCTGATAAAGCAACCGAAGCCCTGAAAGCAGCTGCGACCCCATGAGCTACGACAATTTCATCGACGCCCTCGGCGTAAAATTCATTGAGGTCTCAAAGACCCGTATTCTTGCTGAAATGACGGCGCGGAAAGAGCACACCAATGGCTCCGACGTTGTGCATGGCGGTATCTATATGGCGTTCGCAGACACGCTTGGCGCTCGTGGTGCCATAATGAACTTGCCGGACGCGTCCGTTACGTCAACGCTTGAAAGCAAGACGAACTTTCTGCGCGGTGCCAATCCTGGCAAGATCGTGGGGGAGGCGACGCCGATCCATGTCGGTCGGACCACCCAGGTCTGGCAGACGGTGCTTACGAATGAAGCTGGCAAAAAGCTGGCCGTTGTCACTCAAACGCAGATGGTGATGCCTGGCCGCGGCAGTGATGCTGAAAAACGCCAGCAGGCTATGCGGGACGGTGCTTAGCTAAGGCCTTGCAAGCCGGGCCCTCCGGGGGCATGGATGGCGTAGATACTTCTCCTGAATACCTGGAATCGCTGATATGCCCATCGCGCTGACTGGCCCTGCTTCACGTTTCTACATTTCGCAACGCCTGCGCCTGCATTATGTTGAGTGGGGCGATAGGGACGCGCCGCCACTGGTATTGATCCATGGCGGGCGTGACCATTGCCGTAATTGGGATTGGGTCGCGACCGACCTGGCCCGTGATTATCGGATCGTAGCACCTGACTTGCGCGGCCATGGCGATTCCCAATGGCTAATTGGCGGCGTCTATCGCATGACCGATTATGTCTATGATATCGCGCAGCTATTTTTCCATCTGGGATTGGAGAAGGCACCAATCATCGGCCATAGCCTTGGCGGGGCTATAACGCTGAACTTTGCGGGCGCTTTTCCAGACAAGGTCACAAAACTCATAGCGATTGAGGGGCTGGGCCTGTCGCCAGAGAGCATGAAAAAGCGTTCGAAAGATACAACGCCTGAAAAGATGCAGAAATGGATTGAGCAGATGCGCGGTGTCGCCGGTCGCCTACCGCGCCGCTACGATACGATCGAAGAGGCCGCATCGCGCATGCATGAAGCGAATGCGCACCTATCTGCGGATCAAGCCTGGCACCTAACGGTTCACGGCGTGAATCAAAATGAAGACGGCACTTACAGCTGGAAGTTTGATAATTATGTTCGGGTGGACCGGCCCTTTGGTCTATCGCCTGATGAAATTAAGGATTTCTGGCGCAATATCGATTGCCCGACGCTGCTTGTGCGTGGGACAGAAAGTTGGGCGAGTGACCCATCTAAAGATGGCCGCGCCGAGAACTTCAAGAATGCTCGCGTGGAAAATATTGAGCGCGCCGGCCACTGGGTCCATCACGATCGGCTTGATGCATTCATGCCGATGACACGTGAATTTCTCGGTTAGTCGGCCACTGGAGGGGCTGCCGTTCTGGCCGCCCGTCGCCATTCTTTGAGCTTTCGATAGATCGTAGCGCGCGCGATTCCCAGGCGCTTGGACGCTTGGGTAATATCACCGCCACAGAGTGCAATCGCACCCTCAATGGTTTCCTGCTCGATATCCGCCAAGGGCCGAATATCTTCCGGCGAGAGGGGGGCCGCCGGTTCTGTATGAGCAACCTCATGCGGGACGTACTGAACTGCGGTTTCAGGCTCTGTTGTAGGTTCAACGCCGTTTGTCTCGACCTCTATTGGCGCAAGGCCCGCGCTTTTCTGGATGCGATTGGGCAGCATCGCTGCCGTGATAACCGGCTCGTTGTGCATAACGACGGACTGGCGCACGGCGTTCTGCAGTTCACGGATATTGCCAGGCCATGGATAGGATTGCAGAAGGGTGCGTGCATCTGCACTAAACTCACAGGCTGTCTTGCCTTCCTCAGCAGCTTGGCCTGCGAGCAATGCTTCCGCGATCCGAATGACATCCTGGCCCCGCTCGCGTAGCGGCGGGACCTCGATCGGCAGTACGTATAGGCGGTACAACAGGTCCTCACGGAAGCGTCCTGCTTCCACCTCGGCCCAGGGGTCCCGGTTCGTGGCGCAGACGATGCGTACATCGACCTTCTGCTGCTTCTCCGTCCCGAGGCGCGTGAACGTGCCGGACTGCAGGAAACGCAGCAATTTTGCCTGAAGATACGGATCCATTTCGCAAATTTCATCAAGGAACAGCGTACCACCGTCGGCAGCAGCGGCTGCACCGTCCCGGTCCGCAATGGCACCAGTGAATGCGCCTTTCACGTGGCCAAAAATCTCACTTTCCATGAGGTCGCGCGGGATCGCAGCGCAGTTTACGGGGACGAAAGGCCGTTTGCGGCGGGCGCTCAGATTGTGCGTTGCCTCTGCGCACAGTTCTTTGCCAACGCCGCTTTCACCCGTGATGAAAACGGTCGCTTTACTTGCCGCTGCACTTTCAAGGCTGCGATAGACGGCCTGCATCGGCAGACATTGGCCGATAATGCCTTGGAATTCACCTTTGGGCTGCGCTTTCTCATACGCTTTGATCTGAGCGGTCAATTGGCCATTCTTCAGGGCGTTCGCCAGCGTGACCTTCAGGCGTTCGGCATTGAATGGCTTCAGCAGAAAATCAACGGCTCCAGCCTGCATCGCCTCAACAGCCACAGTGACAGACCCATGCGCTGTCAGTGTAATCGCGGGCGCTTCACAGCCTTGCTCTCGCAATTTCCGCAGGGTTTCAATCCCGCTAATGCCGGGCAGGCGAAGATCCATCATAATGACGTCAGGCGGCTGCTTAGCGGCTGCCTTAAGGGCAGCTTCGCCAGATTCAACATGTTCGATCTGATACGGCTCTTCCTTCAGGAAGGCCATATATGTGCGGGCAAGGGCAGGGGTGTCTTCGACCAACAGGATATTGGACTGGCTAGAGCAGATTCCCATCATTCTGGTTCATAGCCTGCAGCTGTGAAGTAGCTCCTGCAGTCGTTTGGCGTGAGGTCGTCGATGGCGTCTCGGATGGCGTCCCAGAGATCTGGGAGATTACGGGCGGCGGCTTTTCTG
>CALLKY010000114.1 GCA_938083135.1 uncultured Alphaproteobacteria bacterium
CCAACACCTCGGCCTCCCCATTTACCCACCCGAACCAGCCCAAAAGCCAACCCAAACAAACAAACAAAAAGACCAGATGCAAACGACCAAACGCCGACCACGTCTCCCCTCTCAAGTCTTATTCTCTATG
Organism: uncultured Alphaproteobacteria bacterium; assembly: GCA_938083135.1. Taxonomy (GTDB): domain Bacteria; phylum Pseudomonadota; class Alphaproteobacteria; order Bin95; family Bin95; genus VMCJ01. The sequence continues at coordinate 131 of CALLKY010000114.1, forward strand.
TCCAAAAACGAACCCCGACGGTTTGTGGCCGCCGGAGTGAGGGGGGTTCTACTGGGCGTTCAGCATGCTGTCAACGCGCTTATCGAAGATTCTTTTCAGTTTTTTCGATGCACCAGATCACGCCCACAAAAACGCCCGTAAATCAGCCATTTCCACGTCCAAAAAACTTGCCTGCGGCAAACTGACGGGTCAACTTTAACCGCTCACGTTAACCATACGATATGACGAAAGAATTACATCTGGCGCTTCAGGCCGCAAATAGTTGACACGCGACTCGCGTATCGGCATTTTCGTGCCAGTTCTGCGTGACAGAGTTTAAAGACTGCGCGCGTAAGATCATTGGACCTCCGGCGATCAGCCAGATGTCTGCAGAAGGTTTCACGGCGCGGCCTGGCGAAAGCCTGGCCCGTCACGAGAAAGGGAATGATTGCTTGCATATGCCTAGCAAGCGCGACCTAAACCGCTGGTTCGCCAGCGACCGTCGCCAACGCCCTGCATATATACGCGTGATGCGCCGCAGCTGGCCCCTGCTTATTGTAGTGGGTCTGAGCTTCGCTGGCGCTGGTGCAGCCTATACAGCTGTGTCGCCAATGCAGACCCCTGATCGCAAGTTCGCTAAACCCGCGAGCCTCGTCACAGCTGCTGAGCCGCCACCCGCACCTATTATTCCGGGTGCAGTGCGTTTGCCTTCTGACCCCCTTGCAGGCGGTGGCCCGCTCGAAGCAGAAGCGCAGATTGTGTCCGGTGATACACTTTCCGCCGTCCTGCAGCGCTCCGGCGTTGGCGGGGATGAAGCGGCGCGCGCCATTCAGTCTCTGCGCAAAGTCTATGACCCACGCACCCTGCGGGATGGGCAAGCCGTATCGATTCGCCTGGCTTCAGAAGTCTCCGAAGGGGCCCCTGGCCGATTGCTTGGTATGCAATTGGTCAAGAGCTATGACCGGATTGCTGGCGTTGGCCGTACACTTGATGGCGGGTTTGCATCCTACGAAATTCTGAAACCGCTAACACAGCAGCGCGCACGGGGTGCCGGTAAGATCACCAGCAGCCTGTTTGTTGATGGTGTTGCAGCAGATGTGCCAGTGAAGGCAATGGCCTCCTTCATCCGGCTGTTCAGCTTCGATGTTGATTTCCAGCGCGATATTAAGCCGGGCGATCGGTTTGATATTATGTATGACCGGTTCGTTGATCGGGACGGCTCTGTCGTTCACTCCGGTGATATTCTCTATGCGGCGCTGACGATTTCCGGCAAGACCATGAAGCTCTTCCGCCATGAATTCGCGAATGGCCGTGTGAAGTATTTCAACGAGCAAGGCCGCGGCAATAAGAAGGCGCTGCTGCGGACACCAATTGACGGTGCGCGGATTTCTTCTGGCTTCGGGCGTCGTAGGCACCCGATCCTGAAATATTCCAAGATGCATAAGGGCGTTGATTTCGCGGCCCCTTCCGGCACGCCAATTAAGGCGGCGGGCGACGGTGTGGTTTCGAAAGCAGGTTGGAATGGTGGATACGGTCGCTATGTCCGCATCAAGCATGACAAGACCTATCAGACTGCCTATGCCCACCTTCGCCGCATCGCTAAGGGCATCAAACCTGGCAAGCGGGTAAAGCAGGGGCAAGTGATTGGCTATGTCGGCTCCAGCGGACGCTCAACCGGCCCGCATTTGCATTACGAGATTTTGAAGAATGCGAAGCAGGTGAACCCACGTCGGGTGCGGTTCCAAAGTGCTGAGGCGCTGGGTGGCAAGGAGATGAAGCGCTTCAAGCGGTTCCGGGATAAGATCAACCGGTCATTGAAGACGTCTGGCAAACCAGACTTGGTGGCCCAAACCCAGCGTTAAGCTCAGCAAATGGTCAGGATGCTTGTGCGTTTTCTAAGTGCATGGCGACGGCTGCGCCCGCAAGCGCCATGACTGCAAGCAATAGCAAGCCCGCTTCCAGGCTGAACGCACTGACGGCACCAACACCTGCGCCGATCACCACCAGCAATACGCCGATGACGGTGTTTGATACGGCGACATATTCTGCCTTTGAATCCCCGCCAGCGATGTCAACGATCTGCGTTTTCCGGCCAATACGAACGCCTGAATGGCCGATGTTCAATACGAACAAGGCTGCTGCAAACGGCAATACGCCACTTGCGTAACCCGGTGCCAGTGTCACCAGGGCCAGAACCGCAAGCCCAAGCACACCGCTGATCAACGCGCCTATCGCCATCGTCGCCCGGCTCGACCGGTCCGCCAACATGCCCCAGAACGACCCACTGAGCGCGCCTGCCAGCCCGGACGCCAACAGTAGCCACCCAAGATTATCCAAAGCCTGCCCGCCACTGCGCTGTGCCAGTGCTACGTATAATGGGCCGGAGAGCGCAGTCGCCGTCATTAGAGCGCGGGCAAGAATGAAGCGCTGTAATTCTGAGTCACCAAGGATCAGTTTGATTTGATCGCGGGCGATATCTTTGATGCCGCGCCCGCCATCTGTAGCACCATCATGCTCATTCACCGTCAGGAAGATCAGTGCGCCCGCAATCCAGCTAGTGCCTGCAGCAACGAGTAATGCCAGCAGCAGCCAATCTGGCCGCGCCGCTTCCGGGCTCAAGGCGAGGTAGAGGCCGACGCCAGATGCTATCACACCCGCCGCGCTGGCCGCATAGCCGCCCACGCGTCCACGCCGCCCCTTATCGACTGTCTTGCCGAGCGTATCCTTCCAAGCAATGGAGGCGACGCCGCGCGCCAAGCTGAATAGCGTCACCAGCGCAATAATCACCCACCCAGCGGCATGTCCTTCCAGCCCGGCATAAGCGACCCCGGCCATGGCGATCACAGCCAAGCCTTGAAGCAGTGCCGCATAAACCCAGAAGTACTTCCGCTTAGCGAACCGGCGGATCACGCCGCCAACAAGCACCTGGGGCAGTAAGGCCAGGGATTCGCGGATTGGCACAATCATCGCCGTCAGGAATGCAGGCGCGCCTAGCGCCCCCATCAGCCACGGCATCACGACCTTAGGGTCCGCCAGCGCGTCACCGGCCTTACTGCCAATATGGGCGAGCGTTACCCGAACGAGATTGCGTGGCTCTTCCCGGCATTGCGACTCTGGGATGTCACGGCACAGCCGGTCATCTTCAACATCAGCCGCGAGACCGAACATGCTTTCTGTTAGAGCCATGATCGGCCTCGCCTTTACGGTCTACAGCCCCTTAGCCAGAAGCTCCGCTATGCGCTTGGAATAGAGGGCAGGATCAAGCGGCGCTTCGCCAGCGGCGATACGTGCCTGATCCAGCATCACATGGGCATAGGCATCAACATTCTCCGCCGCTTCCACATCCGTCATGCCATCACTCAGTGCCCGGATAAGCGCATGACCCGCGTTCAGTTCCAAAATCCGCGGTGCCTGCATGGCTGGTTCACCGTGGCGCTGCATCATGCGCGCCAGGTTCAGGTCCATGTCACCGGCATCTGCAACGAGGCAAACAGGGCTTTCTGTCAGGCGTTTAGAGATGCGGACGTCTTTGACGGCTTCGCCAAGCGCCAGCTTGAACTGCGCGATCAGCGGCGCGATATCGCCGGGCGGTGGTGCATCTTCCTCTGGCGCATCTTCCAGCGGAATGTCATCCAGCTCAGCCCCACCTTGAGTGACGGAAGCGAACATCTTGTCGTCATAAAGGCCGACCATATTCGGCCAGAAATCATCAACCGGATCATCCAGTAGAAGCACTTCAACGCCCCGCGCCTTGAAGCCCTCAAGCTGCGGACTGGAGCGCAAATCCTGCCCTGCCTCGCCCGTCAGGTAATAGATCTGCGACTGACCATCTTTCATCCGGCTGATATAGTCATCAAGGCTGACAGAGCTTTCGCTAGCGGTGGTTTTGAAGCGGCAAAGCTTCAACAGATCATCGCGGTTCTCCGAATCCTCATAAACGCCTTCCTTCAGGACAGCGCCAAAATTCTCCCAGAACACGGCATAGCCGTCCGCGTCTTTTTCTGCCGCCGTGGTTAGGTCTTTCAGCACGCGGCTGATGACGCCATTGCGGATCTGGCGAAGCACCGCATTCCGCTGCAGCATTTCACGGCTGACATTGAGCGGCAGGTCCTCGGAATCGATCACACCGACCAGGAAGCGCAGATACCCCGGCAGCAGTTCTTCCGCCTCGTCCGTAATGAACACGCGGCGGACGTAAAGCTTCACCCGGCTTTTGCGCTCAGGGTCAAACAGGTTGAAGGGGCGCGTTGAGGGCACATAGAGCAGGCCCGCATATTCCAGCGTGCCCTCTGCCTTCCAGTGCAAGGTGCGCCAAGGGCCATCGCCCATACCACCGACATGGGCATAGAATTCCTTGTGCTGATCTTCTGTCGCCTCGCTGCGCTGCGCGGTCCAAAGCGCACGGCCAGCATTGGCTTGCTCGCCGACGTCTTCAGCCGTGTCGGATAGATGCACAGGGATCGGAATGTGGTCCGAATAGGACTTGATGATCCTTTGCAGACGGAACGTCTCCAGGAACTCCACCTCGTCCTCTTTTAGGCTAAGGATGATATCCGTGCCGCGCCCAACTTTCTCTGTTGGCTCTACGGTGTATGCGCCCTCGCCGTCAGACCGCCAGAGCCATGCGTCAGCTTCACCAGCTTTCCGGGTCCGCGCTTCAACCATGTCGGCGACCATAAATGTAGAATAGAAGCCGATGCCGAACTGGCCAATGATATGGGCGTCCGTCCCGCCGCCAGCTTCCAAAGTGGCCAGGAAGTCTGCAGCGCCCGATTTTGCGATGGCCCCCAGATACTTGATCAGGTCATCCCGGTTCATGCCGATGCCGTTATCGGAAATGATTAGCTGACGATTGTCCTTGTCGGTTCGCACCTGGATGGCAAAATCTGCACCTTCTTCCAGCAGTTCTGGCTGGGACAGCCCGGCATAGCGCAGACGGTCACAAGCGTCAGACGCGTTGGAAATTAGCTCGCGCAGGAAAATTTCTTTGTCGGAATAAACGGAGTGCGCCATCAGGCGCAGCAAGCGGCCTACTTCGGCTTCAAACTTCATGGTTTCAGCGGTCGACTCGGTCATTGTTATCCTCAGCTCCAAAGCAATCTAAAAGTGATGGTAACGATATTGGCGATGCATGCACGCGGTTCAAGCCTCGCTTTTAGCAGTTAGTCTGCTAGTTTCCTAAGCAGGATACTTCCTTTCCGGCACCGAAAGGGCAGTCCCGGATTATGGACCGCGCCGACCTTAATGGCCGACGAGATAACGGCTCTCCCGATGGCTCCAATGAAATGGAGACCATGGCGGAAGCTTTTGGCCCGCCAATAGGCCGCCGTGCGCCACCTGGCGGGCGCATTCTGGCCGTGCTTGGCCCGACCAATACCGGCAAGACATTCTTCGCCATGGAACGGATGCTGGCGCACAAGACCGGCATGATCGGATTCCCGCTCCGCCTGCTCGCCCGTGAGAATTATGACCGGGCTGTGTCCTTGAAGGGCGCAGACAAAGTCGCGCTTATTACCGGTGAGGAAAAAATTGCGCCACCAAACGCGCAATATTGGATCTGTACCGTGGAAGCGATGCCGCTTGATCTGGCAGTCGATTTCCTTGCCGTTGATGAAATCCAGATGGCATCTGATCCAGAGCGTGGCCGCGTCTTCACAGAGCGCTTGTTAAATGCACGCGGGCAATCCGAAACCGTATTCTTGGGCGCTGAAACCGCGCGCACCCTGGTCTGTGCCTTAGCGCCCAGGGTGGAAGTGCTGACAAGGCCCCGGCTCTCACAGCTCACATATTCCGGATACCGGAAAATCTCACGCTTGCCGCGCCGGTCCGCCGTTGTCGCATTCTCTATTAGTGAGGTTTACCGGCTGGCAGAGCTGGCCCGGCGACAACGTGGCGGCGCAGCAGTCGTGATGGGGGCCCTCAGCCCCCGCGCACGGAATGCCCAAGTGGCGATGTATCAAGCAGGTGAGGTTGACTATCTGATCGCGACAGACGCAATCGGCATGGGCCTTAATATGGATGTCAGCCATGTGGCCTTTGCCGGATTATCGAAGTTTGATGGCCAACGCCCGCGCCGGCTGTTGCCGTCAGAAATCGGCCAGATCGCAGGCCGCGCCGGGCGGTCCATGCGCGACGGCACCTTCGGGCCGACAGGTGAGCTTGGCGCTTTTGATCCCGACGTGATTGAACGCGTTGAAGAGCACCGCTTTCAAACGTTGAAGCGCTTCTACTGGCGGAATGAGAATCTGAACTTCAATACCGCCGCCGCCCTCAAACTGAGCCTAGAGCTGCCACCACCCTCCCGTCTACTCGCCCGCGGCCGGGAAGGTGATGACGCCCAAGCGCTGGCGGCACTGATGCGTGATGATGATGTTGCGGCAAAGGCGAAAGGTCAAAACGCCGTCTCCATGCTCTGGGACGTTTGCCAAATTCCAGACTTCCGCAAGACCCTAACCGATAGCCACGCCCGGCTACTCAGCGAAATTTACCTCCGCCTGCTCGCCCATGACCGGCTGGACCCAATGTGGGCCGAAACACATATTGAGCGGCTGGATCGTCCCGATGGCGACATTGATTTGCTGATGGCCCGAATCGCCAATGTTCGAGTGTGGACATATATAAGTCACCGCGCCGGGTGGCTTGATGCAACGCACGGATTTCAAGAACGCGCCCGCTCCATTGAAGACAGCCTGTCGGACGCGCTGCATGAACGCCTGACTCAGCGCTTCGTTGACCGACGGTCGGCTACACTCGTGCGCAAACTGGCGGATGGCTCAGAATTCTTGGGCGGCGTCGATGATGATGGCGTTGTCGTCGTTGAAGGCGACGCCGTTGGCCGCCTCACTGGGTTCCGCTTCGCCGCAGATGGCTTCGGCGCGTTCGCAGAAGACAAACGCGCCATCGAAAATGCCGCCGCCAGAGTCATCGCCGCAGCCATCCCAGCCCGTGTCGCACGCTTCCTGGAAGCGCCAGATGATGCCCTGACGCTGGATGATGAAGGTCGCCTGCAATGGGAAGGCGGTGCTATCGCGCGCTTGAAGGTTGGGCGGCAATTGCGCCAGCCAGAAATAGACCTGCTGGCCGCAGATGCACTTGAAGGCCGCCATCGCGATGACGTTGAGGCGCGCTGCACACGCTGGCTTGCAGCCTGGCTCGCCCGCGCCCTGGCCCCACTTGATAAGCTTGCAGCGCTAGAGCTTTCGCCCCCAGCGCGCGGCCTCGCATTTCAACTGATTGAGGCGCTGGGCTTTGTCGCCCGCGGCGAGGCTTCACAACAAATCGAAGGATTGACCAAGGCTGACCGCAAAGCGCTTGGCGGCGCCGGGTTCCGTATCGGGCGCTTCGCTATCTGGGCACCGGTGCTGATGCGCGGGCGGGCGCTGAAGGCCAGGCGATTGCTTTGGCGGCTGAATGGCGGCGCGGATTTCCGGCCATCCAAACGCGCGCTCGCCCTTGTTAAACCGAAGGACGCGGATGAATTCTCTGCCCTCGCACTGCATGGCTTTGTCGCCATCGGCCCGCAGATGATCAGGGCTGAAGCCGCAGAACGCCTCGCCGCCACAGCCTATGCGCGCGCAGCCAAAGGCCCCTTCCCAGTGGATGATGCCCTAGCAGCGACCGTCAAGCTGACAGCTGCAGAAATGCCGCAAGTGCTGGACGCCATCGGATTTCGCGCCGTGAAGCAGGCAGAAGGCGAGACGCTTTATCGGCGTGGGCCATACCGGGACAAAACCAAGAAACCCAATGCCGCCAAGCCGAAACGCAAGCCAAAGCCGCCCCAGAAGTTACCACCGATCCAAAAGGACAGCCCCTTCGCCGCTCTGAAAGCGCTCACCCTTGGCTAAGGCTGACGATGGCGCGCAGCGATTGGACGCCTGGCTATGGCGCACCCGCTTCTTCAAGACCCGAGCGCTCGCGACGGCTGTCGTGAGCAAAGGCCGCGTCCGGATAAATGGCGAGCGCGTCAAGAAGGCCAGCCGCCTCATCCGCCCCGGTGATATTCTGACGTTCCCCCAAGGCAATGCGATCCGCGTTATCCGCATGCTGGCCCCTGCCGAACGGCGAGGGTCCGCGCCGGAAGCGCAGACACATTATGAGCCAGTTCCAGACGATCCTGATGATTGAGCCAGCAGCCCGCCCGGCCCACATCCTCCCGCTGATCATCCTCTCCCAATTTGCCTGCACGACCATTTGGTTCGCCGGGAATGCGGTTATGGCGGATTTGCAGCAGGACTGGCGCTTGCCCGAGGGCAGCCTTGGCTATGTGACGTCTGCGGTGCAGATCGGCTTCATAATCGGCACGCTGATTTTCGCTATTTTGGCCATCGCAGATAGGTTCTCTCCGCGCAAAGTTTTCTTCGCCTGTGCGCTTGCTGGCGGCGGCGCGAGCTTGGGCGTTGCCCTCATCCCTGAAAGCTTTGAAGGGCTATTGCTGCTGCGCTTCCTAACCGGATTCTTTTTGGCCGGGATCTATCCCGTCGGCATGAAAATCGCGACTGGGTGGTTTGCCGAAGGATTGGGCCGGGCGCTTGGATATCTGGTGGGTGCATTGGTTCTCGGCACCGCACTGCCGCATTTGCTCCGTGCCCTTGGCGCAGACCTACCGTGGGAATATGTGATTGTTAGCGTTTCAGGTCTCGCCATCGCTGGTGGGACGATAATGGTGTTTTTCGTACCAGATGGACCGCACTTGCCTGCCGCCTCCCCGTTCAACCCGGGCGCATTACGGGCTGCGTTTCAAGTGCCGGGCTTCCGCGCCTCTGCCTTCGGGTACTTCGGGCATATGTGGGAATTGTATGCGTTCTGGGCCTTCCTGCCCGTATGGCTGGCGGCATACGCGATCCATACTGGCGCTGCACTCAATATCCCGCTCTGGTCATTCATCATTATCGCCATTGGCTTCTTCGGGTGTGCCATTGGCGGATATTTCTCGACCCGCTTTGGCAGCGCCAAGGTCGCCAGCGTACAGCTTGCAGTCTCCGGGCTATGCTGCCTCGCCTCGCCGATAGCATTCACGCTGAACCCCATGCTTGGCCTCATGTTCATGCTGCTCTGGGGCATTACTGTTATTGGCGATTCCCCGCAATTCTCAGCACTTAACGCTGTCACCGCCCCCAAAGCCTATGTCGGCTCCGCCCTCACCATCGCCAATTGCATCGGCTTCTCGATCACTGTCGTCAGTATCCAATTGCTGAGCACGCTGGCTGAGGTTGTCGGTCCACAATACCTGTTCTTAGCCTTAGCCCCTGGCCCCGTATTTGGCCTCTTGGCGCTTCGCCCGTTGCTTCGAAATTCAAGGCACCCATTGTGAAGCCAAGACAGCACCTGTAATTCTGGCCCCCTACCTCACAGAAAGAATGCCCAGCTCATGTCCATCAAGATCGCCATCGTGCCTGTCACGCCGCTGCAGCAGAACTGCTCTATCATCTGGTGCGAGGAGACGATGAATGCGGCGATTGTGGACCCGGGGGGCGATCCAGACGTCATCGCTTCTGCCGTTGAGCAAACTGGCGTCACTGTGGAAAAAGTGCTGCTGACCCATGGCCATGTGGACCACGCGGCGGCTGCGACAGAAGTCGCGGAGAATTTTAAGGTCAAAATCGAAGGGCCAACAGAAGCGGATATTCCGCTGCTGCAGTCCCTTGGTGAGCATGGGGCCAAATATGGCATCCAGGGTCGGCCCTGCAATCCGGACCGGTGGCTCGCCCATGGCGATACGGTCACGATCGGCAAGCTTTCGTTTGAGGTCCGCCATTGCCCTGGCCACACCCAAGGCCACGTGATCTTCCTGTATGAACCGCAAAAGATTGCGATTGTAGGCGATGTCATTTTCCAGGGTTCGATTGGTCGAACGGACCTGCCCGGCGGCAATCATGAACAGTTGTTAGAATCAATCCGGGATCAAGTGCTGACGCTGGATGACGAATGGAATTTCCTGCCGGGCCATGGCCCGACGTCCAGCATTGGCGAAGAACGGCGGTCAAATCCGTTCCTGCAGGGGCTTTAGCGCCCCAATTCCATGCACTTGCATTTGCTCAATTTAAGGCGCTCGCGCAGGAGCAAATCTGCTGCTAGACTTAAGCCTGAAACTATCGGGCTTGGAGACTCGGACTAAGCGGGTTAGCCTAAGCCTATACCCGATCTTACTCACCACGCGCACTTGAGGGACAGTCTATGTACGCACCCAACTTTGCGGCGCCGCAGTCTATTGACGACGCGGTCCGTATGCTCGGCGCCGATGGCGCTAAACCACTTTCCGGCGGCACCGATCTCATTGTTCAGATGCGGTCTGGCCGTAACCGTCCGGATCACATTGTTGATCTAAAGAAGGTTCCCGGCCTGATCGGCATCAAAGCCGAAGGCGCTGGGTTCCGCGTTGGCGCTGCCACACCAGGCGCAGAGCTTGGCGAGGACAAGGCACTTGTCGCCGCATACCCTGGCATTGTTGAGGGTGCCGAGCTGATCGGCTCCACTCAGGTGCAGGGCCGCGCAAGCCTTGCTGGCAATCTGTGCAACGCCTCCCCGGCTGCGGACAGTGTTCCGGCCATGGCGGCTTGCGGCGTGAAAGCCGTTGTTGTTGGCCCGAACGGCGAACGTGAAGTCCCGGTCCAGGACATTCCAGCCGGCCCAGGCAAAACCAGCTTGGGTAAAGGCGAGTTCGTCAAAGAATTCGTTCTGCCAGCCCTGCCTGCCAATTCAGGCGACGCCTATCTCCGCTTCATTCCGCGCACAGAAATGGACATCGCCGTCGTTGGCGCTGGCGTCCAGATCCAGCTTGCGGGTGACGGCACGGTCGCCAAAGCCAGTGTATGGCTCGGTGCAGTTGCGCCAACCATCGTTGAAGTCGATGCCTCATGCCTTATCGGCACGAAGCTTGATGACGCTGCAATGGCAAAGCTTGATGCAGCGGCCCAGGCCGTTTGCAACCCAATTGACGATAAACGCGGCACCATTGAGTACCGCACGAAAGTCGCTGGCGTGATGGCGCGCCGGACGGCTGAAATTGCATTCAAACGCGCGGGAGCCCGTTAAGACATGGCCAAAATCCACGTAACGACCAAAATCAACGGTGAAGACGCAGAATTCCTGTGTGAGCCGCAACAGACCATGCTCGACGTTCTGCGCGACGAGCTGAGCCTGACCGGCTCTAAAGAAGGCTGCGGCTCTGGTGACTGTGGCGCTTGCTCGATCATCGTCGACGGCCGCCTCGTTTGCTCCTGCCTGATGTTCGGCGCAGAAGCCAGCGGCGCGGAGATCACAACGATCGAAGGCATCGCCAACGGCGACACCCTGCACCCGCTGCAGCAGAAATTCCTTGAGCATGCAGCGCTACAGTGCGGCTTCTGCACACCTGGCGTTCTGGTTGCATCCAAGGCGTTGCTTGATGCCAACCCAAGCCCGACAGAAGAGCAGGCCCGCTATTGGCTTGCTGGCAACCTTTGCCGCTGCACAGGTTATGACAAAATCATCGAGGCAGTCATGGACGCGGCTGCTGAAATGCGTGGGGAGTAATCACCTACCATGAATTACCTCGGCAAAGACGTACAGCTTAAGGTCGTCGGCACGCGCCCGATCCGGCCTGATGGCGTTGAAAAAGTGAACGGTCGCGCCGCGTTTGGCGCGGACGTCGCTGTTTCCGGCATGATCCACGCAAAGGTCGTGCGCAGCCCGCACGCCCATGCGCGGATCAAGTCCATCGACACCTCGAAGGCGGAAGCCGTTAAGGGTGTCAGTGCCGTCATCACCGGCGCTGATCTGCCGGACATTCCGAGCGAAGAAGCGTTTGTTGGTGAAGGTCCCGCGAATTTCCGCGAGATGTCTCACAACGTCATCGCCCGGGGCAAAGTGCTGTATGATGGCCATGCTGTTGCTGCCGTCGCTGCGACGTCCGCTGCGATTGCGGAAGAAGCGGCCCGTCTGGTCGAGGTCGAATACGAAGTGCTGCCGCACGTCATCAGCGTAGAAGAAGCGATGGCTGACGGCGCGCCAGTCCTGCATGACGACATGTTCACGCAGGGCGTCGATCCGAAGCCCACGAAAGCGTCAAACGTTGCAAAGCGCGTTGAGTTCAAGCTCGGCGACAGCAATGCTGCGTTTTCTAAGGCTGACGTGATTGTTGAGCGGCAATACAAGACCCAGCCCGTGCATCAAGCTTATATTGAGCCGCACGCCTGCGTCGTCTCCTACAATCCTGATGGTCAGGCGCAAATCTGGTGCTCCAGCCAGGGCCAGTTCATGGTTCGCGCGTTCTGCGCCAAACTACTGGGCATGGATATTGCCTCCATCCGCGTCATGCCATTGGAAATTGGCGGCGGTTTTGGCGGCAAGACCCTTGTGTATCTTGAGCCTCTCGCACTTGCTCTCTCCAAGAAGAGTGGTCGTCCGGTCAAGATGGTTATGAGCCGCGAGGAAGTCTTCCGCGGTTCCGGCCCGACATCTGGCGGCACGATCAATGTCAAAATTGGTGCCACCAAGAATGGCCGCATCGTCGCGGCTGAGTGCGAAACCATCCTGCAAGCTGGCGCATTCCCGGGCTCCCCGGTTGGCCCCGCCTGCATGACAGCCTTCGCCTGCTACGATCTCACGGACGTTACGGCCTTCGGCTATGATGTTGTTTCGAACCGTCCGAAAGTCGCGGCGTATCGCGCACCGGGTGCGCCGATTTCCACATTCGCCGTTGAAAGCGCTGTGGATGAGCTGGCGCAGAACCTTGGTATGGACCCAGGGGAACTCCGCCTGATCAATGCAGCGAAGGACGAAACCAAGGCCGCATATGGCCCGACGCTGAAGAATATCGGCTTCGTTGAAACGCTGGAAGCAGCGGTTGCGTCGCAGCACTACACATCAGACCTCGGCGAAGCGCCGAAGGGCAAGCGCCGTGGTCGCGGCATTGCTTCAGGCTTCTGGTTCAACATCGGCGGCGAATCCTCTGGCGCTACCTACGTCAATGAAGATGGCACCGTCACCGTTGTTTCGGGCAATCCAGACATTGGCGGCAGCCGCGCCTCCATGGGCATGATGGCCGCTGAAGTGCTTGGCATTGAAGTGGAGCGCGTGCGCACCATCGTTGGCGATACAGCGTCTGTCGGCTACTCGTTCCTCACGGGTGGTAGCCGCGTGACCTTCGCAACCGGTATGGCCGTGACGCAATCAGCGGAAGAGGTTCGTGATGACCTTTGCCGCCGCGCTGCGCTCATCTGGGAAATTGATGCGGACGCCGTTGAATGGCGGGATGGCCATGCGCATCCGGCTGGTGAGAATGCGGGCAAGTTTGATCCGTTGTCGCTGTCTGATATCGCAGCCAAGTCCGGTCGGACTGGTGGTCCAATTGCTGCCAAATCTTCGATCAACGCCCAAGGCGCTGGTCCAGGCTACGCCACGCACATCTGCGACGTTGAGGTTGATGAGGAAACCGGCCATGTCGCCGTGCTCCGCTACACCGCAGTGCAAGACGTCGGCAAGGCGATCCACCCGGCCTACGTTGAGGGCCAGATGCAAGGCGGTGCCGTTCAGGGCATCGGCTGGGCGCTCAATGAAGAATATATCTACAACAAGGACGGTCGCCTCGATAACCCGGGCTTCCTGGATTATCGCGTGCCGGTCGCATCTGACCTGCCGATGATTGAAACGGTCCTGATCGAAGTGCCAAACCCACGCCATCCGTTTGGCGCAAAGGGTGTGGGCGAAGTACCGATCGTACCGCCAATGGCCGCTGTCGCGAATGCGATCAGCAACGCCACAGGCCTGCGTATGCCAAACCTGCCCATGTCCCCGCCGCACGTTCGTGCAGCGCTGGATGCAGCGAAGGCCTAGCATACGGGTCCAATTGGGCTAGATTTATGGGCGGTGGTGCTTCGGCATCGCCGCCCTTTTTCGTTTCTGCAGGAAATCCGCCATGGCGACCGTTAATGTCTCAAACCAGATGTGCCGCCCTTATGTCGGCGATACGCAGGAGCTTGAGCTTGAGGTCGATACTGTGCGCGCGCTCATCAACGAACTGGAACGCCGTTTTCCTGGCCTTGGCCCGCAGGTAGAGGAAAGCATGGCCGTCGCTATTGATGGCGTGATTGTGCAGGACACATATCTGGAGCCAATTGGCCCAGATAGCGAAGTCTTCCTGATCCCTAAAATCGCAGGCGGTTAGGGCTACAGCATTTCCAACTGTGCACCGGGTGCTGGCGGTGGAAACGCATCATTCAGTGCAGCCAGAACGTCATCCGCTATCTCAAGCTCTGCCGCCGCCAAAAAGCCGCTGATACGGGATGCCTGCGTGCTTTTCGGGACTGCGAAGACATCATCGCGGCGAAGGGTCCATGCCAAAGCCAGATGCATTGGATCTATCCCGGCCTCAGCCGCTATCCGGTTGAGCGCGACGTCATCTGCCAATCCGCCTTGATCCAAAGGAGAATACGCCATCAGCGGCATGGCATGTGCCATCTGTGCTGGCAGCAATGCATCCTCCGGCCAACGTCTTTTCAGATTATAGAGGACCTGGTTGGTCTGGCAGGCCGCACCGCCTGGCGTCGCCCAGAGCTCCGCCATATCTTCGGCATCAAAGTTGGATACGCCCCAGGCACCGATTTTGCCGGCTTCCACTAACAATGAGAACCCTTCGATGGTTTCCTCAAACGGAACGGCACCGCGCCAGTGCAGCAGGTAGAGATCAATCTGATCCACACCGAGCCGCCTAAGGGAATCCTCGCATGCCTCCACAACACCCTGGCGGCTGGCGTTATATGGGTAGACCTTCGAGACGATGTAGGGCCGCGAAGACGCCCCCCGAAGTGCGCGGCCAAGAACTTCTTCCGCCCCGCCCGCACCATACATTTCCGCCGTATCGACCAAACGCACACCGGCATCTAGCGCATGAGCGATCGCCCGGGATTCGGCACCGGCATCCTTAGCGGATTCGCCCATTCCCCATGTGCCAAGCCCAATTTGCGGCAAGGCTGTCCCGTTCGGCAGAGTGACTGTACGCACGGCAAAATCCCTAATTTCCAGTCGCCGCAGCATCGCCCGCGGCGCGTTAATATCAAGCTATAGTCGGGCGCAGTTCAACAGGCATCGATCTGTGATAACTTTCGTAATCGTTCCCGTATGCCGATTGCTTGGACGCCATGGCAGATCCGCTCATTTCTATCATTATGCCAACCCACAAGGCCGCCGATACAGTCGTGCGCGCCGTTAACAGCGTCCTCAGCCAGACCTGGGCGCAGTTTGAATTGATCATGGCTGTTGATGACGGATTGGACTATCTGGCGCTTCTCCAAAAAGCTGGAATATCTGATCCGCGCATCCGTGTCGCCTCGACTGGGGGCAACGGCACCGGTGATTGGAATGCTCGAAACACAGGGCTTGCCGCCGCTGAAGGCGCGTTTATCACCTTGCTCGACTCCGATGATGCCTACGCTCCAGAGCGCCTTGCCCGCATGCTCCCGCTAGCAATGGCTGATGGCGCAGCACTGGATGACACAACCCTCTTCCTTGAGGGCCAGATGATCGCCAGCCTGCTGCACCCCGAAGACAATTATGTGGGGGAGGCCATCCCGGCCTCTGCGCCGCTGATCTTGCGGGACCGCGTGCCGGTGTTCCCAATGTGGCGACGCGATATTGCTGATCTAGGGCAATTCCCGACCAATCTGAATCAAATTGGTCGGGATAAATTGCCCGCAATCAATGTGATAGAGCGCCGGGCTGCGTCGCAAGCGACGCACGGCGCTCTAGCCTGGCGACAGCTACCCCATGGGTCAGACGTTGTATTCTCGCTGGAGCTTTTGAGCGCTGCGCCTGCCATGCGCGTAACGCCCTATGCCGGGTATCTCTATTACAAACGCCAGGGCTCTATGACATTGTCCGACAGCATGACGGAGCGATCACGGGATGCCTATCATCAGATCATTGCTGGCATTGTCACCGGAGACTATGCGCTCGCGTCTGAAGTTTCCGACATCGCTCTCTATGAAATCGCAAAGAACCTCAACCAAGCTATTCCATTTGGCCGTTCGCTCGCGGAAGATCCAATGCTGACCCATGAAATGTGCGCCCGCACCTTTAATGCCCAAGCGATGACGGAAGCAGAACGCTATGCCGTTTTCACCGGAAAGACACCATCATGAGTTTCGCCGAGGGCCGCCAGCGGATTGCCATTCAAGGCCTCGAAATCAAGGCAGCAATTGGCCTCCTGGATTGGGAGAAACAGGAAAAGCAGCGCCTGCGGATCGATGTCGCCGTGTATCGGGATGATTTCGGCCAGGAATCTACGCTGCAGGATTGCTATGATTATTCGGCACTCCAGGCCTTTCTCGCTGGCTTTGCAGACCGGGAGCAGATTGAGCTGCTGGAAACGATCCTTGCTGAGATTTTGGATTATTGTTTCAAAGACCAGACGATTGCAGCGGCAGAAGTATGGTTAACAAAACCTGATGTCTTTCAAGGGGCCGGCGCGCCGGTTGTGTCAGCCGCGCTAACACAGGCGCAGTGGGCGGCCAAAAAAGACAGTTAACAAATTGTAAATGATGGTTTTTTTACAATTATGCAACTCAGGGCTTCGATTTAGGCCCATTTTGTGATATGGTCTAACCATCAGTTCGAGATCGCGCTAAGCGCCACATCAGCCGCCGGGCTACGGCACAGCGGCAAAGAGTGTTGCGCGCCATGCCTGATCGCATCAGAGGTATGAACCGCACTATGTCAAAAGCAACCAAGCATCGCCCCGGTGATTTCGTCGTGTATCCCGCCCATGGCGTTGGCCAAATCAAGGCGATCCAGGATCAGGAAATCGCGGGTGAGCAGCTCGAGTTCCTCGTCGTCGAGTTTGAACGCGAGAAGATGACCCTGCGCATTCCAACAACGAAAGTGGAAGCCGCTGGCCTCCGCAGCCTCGCCACCAAGAAAGACATGCAGGCAGCATTGAAAACGCTGGCAGGCAAAGTCCGTGTGCGCCGGGCCATGTGGAGCCGTCGCGCCCAGGAATATGAAGCGAAGATCAATTCCGGTGACCCCATTGCCATCGCTGAAGTGGTTCGTGACCTATATCGCGGCGAAGATCAGCCAGATCAGTCCTACAGCGAACGGCAGATCTATCAATCCGCGCTGGAACGACTGACACGGGAATTGGCTGTCGTCGAAAAAATCGATGAGGAAGCGGCGGAAGAGAAAGTCGTCTCCCACATTAAGACAGCCGCTGCTGCGACTGCAGCCGCAGCCGCAGCGGCAACAGCCGCCGCATAACGCGCTCGCCATATCCCGGCTGGCGTTTATCGCCGCCGGGGATACCGTTTCAGAAGCGGCCTCCGGCAATCGGGGGCCGCTTTTGCGTTTTGCGCAAAGGTGATCGCTTCAATGCGCTCTTCAAACGCTTCACGCTAAGCATCACTTAACTGAGATAGGAAGTGATCTGACCCTAGTTTCGAATCGTACTAAACTACAGGAACAGATAGCGCCCGTTCTGCGTTCACAGATAGAGGTCGCTATAGATGAAGCCTGTACGCGCCAGGCCCACCGAATGCGCGAGGAGGATGCGGAATGACACATATTTCGCCCAATAATGGCGGGATGCGGCTTGTTCGCAACGCTATGAGCGTGCCCATGCTGACCCGTGAGCGCGAGATGGACCTTGCCCGTGCCTGGCGTGACAAAGAGGATGAGGCTGCTCTGCATGAGCTGATCAACGCCTATGGCCGGCTTGTTGTTGGCATGGCGGTTAAATTCCGCAATTACGGTCTGCCGGTCGCTGATCTCATTCAGGAAGGTAATGTTGGCCTTATGCAAGCCGCCAGCCGGTTTGAACCTGAGCGGGAGCTGCGCTTCTCCACCTATGCTTCCTGGTGGGTGCGCTCGGCCATGCAGGATTACATTCTGCGGAATTGGTCGATTGTCCGCACGGGCACGACATCATCCCAGAAAAGTCTGTTCTTCAACCTGCGCCGCCTGCGCGCCAAGATCGAGGGCAAGACCGGCGGCGTGCTTGATGACGCGGGCCGCCAGGCCATCGCCAGTGAGCTTAAAGTGCCAAAGCGCGACGTTGACGGCATGAGCGTGCGCCTTGCAGCATCCGACCAGTCGCTGAATGCACCTGTCGGTGAGGAAGGAGACCTTTCGTGGCAGGATTATTTGGTCGATGAGCGTCCCAACCCCGAAGCGAACGCAATTGCCACCAAAGACGGCGAGACGCGATCCGATTGGGTGAAAACCGCACTTTCAGAACTGCCATCCCGGGAAGAACGCATTATTCGCGCCCGGTTGCTTCAGGACGACACCCTAACGCTTGAAGCGCTTGGCGCAGAGCTTGGTGTCAGCAAGGAGCGGGTGCGGCAGCTTGAGAAGCGCGCGCTTGGTAAGCTGAAGGAACAGTTCCAGGCGTCGTTTAAGAACCCAGATGACTTTTTAAACTAAACCGACCAACGGCGCGCCAGGGAAACCCGGCGCGCCGTTTTCTATTCGCCGTCTTTAAGGCCGAGAATGGCACCAGACATCGCGCGCGGATCCCGTGTTGGCCAAGTGCCAGATTCGACTTCGGCTAAGAACCGGTCCACAGCGGAATTAAATGCCTGCGGGTCTTCGATATTGATGGTGTGACCGCAATTCGGCATCACCACCAGCGCAGCCGTTGGAATGCATTCTTTCATCAAGATGCCCGGCAGCAGGCAGGGCCAGTCTTCATCACCGGTTAGAACGAGCGTCGGGGCGGTAATCTTAGCCATACGGTCTTTGAGCTGAAACAAGCTTGGCCGTTCTCGCTGCACACCCAGCATGGTCCTTGCAGCACCATCTGTTGAATGTTCCGCCAACTGGTCTTGGAATTCCTGGAAACCGCGTGGATTCTTGTTTTGGAACTGCACCCGGGTCGGCCCCAGTGAATAGGCCAATGCGAACTCTGTAGCGCCCTGGCGCTCAATCAAGCGCGCCGTCGCCGCTGTCTCATGCCGGAACTGGTCCTGCTTATCGGGCTCAGCCCCATAGCCACAGCCCGCGACTACGGCAGACAAGGTGCGTTCCGGGTATTCCATGGCGAAATGCAGCGCTGCAAACCCGCCCATGGACAGGCCTACGATATGCGCCTGCTCCGCCCCAACAGCCTCCATCACCGTTAAAATGTCATCCCGCGCGATGTCTTGGCTGTACATGCCCGCTTCCGGCACATCAGATGGCGGATAGCCACGGGCGTTATAGGCGACGCAATGATAGCGGCGGCCAAAATGGCGCATCTGCGGTTCCCAGGCGCGCATGTCGCCCGCAAACTCATGCACAAAAATGACCGTCGGCCCCTCACCGGTCGCCTCATAATACAGATTTACGCCGTCTTTTGCCGTTGCGGTGGCCATAGTTCAGTCTCCCAAAATCTTTCGCATCAAAGCATCGCCGGTTCTGACGCGGACATAGACGCATCGGCATTGCCGCGAATGGATGTCACCAGTTCGCGGTGGTCTGGCAATGCCCCAACGAGCATTTTTTTCTGCGCTAACAAGAATTCAGAAAACTTCGCCCAATCCTCAGCGCTCGTGAAGGCCTGCATCGATAAAGACCGCTCCGCCAGAATCTCCGGCACGGCACCAGGCGGCGCATCTACATCGTAAAACCCTTTGCCAAATAAGCACATTTGATTGGATACAGCCGGAAATAGCTGCGCCTCCGGATGGTCTCGCTCATTCGGCAGCGTATGACGCCAGCGTTCAAAATCAGCCGCCAGGCTATCCGGCGTTGGTAGGTCGTGCCGGGCCGCTTTCCAAAACGGTTCGCTGCGATTATTCAGCCGGTAATGCAGCACGATGAAATCACGCACCTCATCCTGCAGCGTTTCCATCACGCGATTATATTGGCTCAATAGCGACGGTTCAAAATCCGTGTCCGGCCAAAATGTGATGAGCTGGCGATTTGCGACCTCAATCATATAGATCGCAGTGGATTCCAAGGGCTCAATAAATCCGCCAGATAGGCCGATCGCGATGCAGTTCTTCACCCAGGTCCGCTGCATCCGCCCGATGCGCATGTGTAATGTGCGCGGCTCTAGCCCTTCCGCTATCGGCCCAAGGTGGTCCAACAGCTCTTGCTTGGCTTCATCATCACCCTTGAATTTCGACGAATACACATAGCCAGTGCCGACACGGTGATAGAGCGGCACATTCCAGGACCAACCGGCCGATAGCGCCGTTGACGTTGTATATGGGCGGAGTGGTGCCCCTTCCGCATGGGGAATCTGCACTGCACAGGCGCGGTCGTTCAGCAGAAATTCGTCATAGGAGATGAACGGCTCCTCAAGCTCTTTCCCAAGCAGGACAGAGCGGAAACCGGTGCAATCAATGACCAATTCAACCCCGTGAGCGCCGGATCGTTCCAGATTGAGATTGCTGATAAAACCCCGCTCATCCTTGTCTACGGAGACGACATCATCCCGCAGGTGTTCAACACCGCGTTCTATCGAAATCTCCCGTAGGAATTCGGCCAGCTTGCCAGCGTCAAGATGATACGCGTAGCGGAGGTCGCGCTCATAATCGCCGCCGCCTAGCTTCCGGGGGCCAAGATTGCGGCCAGCGACAGAAAGAACAGGCAGCGTTGAGTCGCAAAAATCCGTCCGACCGCCCGATGCATATTCGCGGAAATGATATCCCGGATTGACACCATTAACGTAGCGGGGCGCTGTAAAAGGATGAAAGAAATCCCGCGTCGAGCCGTCTTCCCACTGATTCCATCCGGCGAACAGCACGCCAAGCTTGAACGTGGCATTGCAGCGCGCGAAAAAGTCTTTCTCCGGCACATCCAATTGGTGCAGCAGCATGGTGATTGAGGGCACGGTCGCCTCACCAACACCAACGGTTGGCACGTTTGGCGATTCGATCAGCGTGATCTTCATGTCGTCCCGGCCAGGGTGCCACTTCAATATGGTGACCAGCGTCAGCGCTGTCATCCAGCCCGCAGTACCGCCGCCGACGATCGTAACATTGGTGACCGGTTTACCCATATGCAGCGTCCCTGAAGCGATTGGTGCACATACTGTATTACAGCAGTCTGAAGTTACGAGAAAGCAGCCCTGTCGGTACACAAACAGCCTAAGGCCATTCGTTTTTTACGCGGCGTAACTGCAAGTCCTATCTGGATTGGGCAAGGGCCGTTCGGGGCAGATACAAAAGCACTACTTAGTGCGCTGCTGCACATGTTCCTGCAGGCGCGGCATGATCTCAACGAAATTGCAGGGCCTGAAGCGGTTATCGAGCTGATTAACCAGGATCTCATCCCAACCATCCCGGCAAGCGCCGCCAGAGCCAGGGAGCGCAAAGAGATAGGTCCCCCCCGCCACGCCTGCGGTCGCGCGGGACTGCATGGCAGAAGTGCCGATTTTCTGGAAGCTTATCCAGCGGAAAGCCTCGCCAAAGCCATCAATGCGTTTTTCAAACAGGCCTTCAAAGGCTTCTGGGGTGACATCCCGGCCCGTGACACCGGTGCCGCCGGTTGAGATCACGCAGTCTATTGCGGGGTCGTCAATCCATGCTTGAACTTGTGCTCTGATCTTTGCTTGATCATCGGTCACAATCGCCCGTGCTGCTAAGTTATGGCCTGCTGCCTCAGCCCGATCGACGAGGGTTTGGCCAGATGTGTCTGTTTCCAGCGTCCGACTGTCAGATACAGTCAGGATAGCGATATTGACCGGCACAAAAGGCCGCGTTTCATCAAGTCCGGGCATGAAAGGTCCTTTGTCTAGTCCTGCGGATTATAGATCGGCCACCGCCCCTGCGCTACGTCATCCCGTGTCGTCATATTTTGATTGAGCTGGTCTTGGTACAGCCAGAAATTCGCCATAACACGTTCAACAAATACGCGGGTTTCGCGGGATGGAATGGCTTCGATAAACAGCAAAGGATCATCATTGTGCTGCACTTCGCGCTGCCAACGGATCAAGTTTCCAATCCCCGCATTGTACGCGATGGCCAAACGGAATAGCCCATTGCCAACCGCTTTCTTATCCAGCAAATAACGGATGTAGCGACCGCCAATATCAACGCTTTGCTCCGGGTCAAACAACCCGTCACGTCTGGCATTCACATAGCGTTTTTCACCCACCACATAGTTCGCCGTTGAGGGCAGAACCTGCATCAAACCGCGTGCGCCAGCGGGACTGGCCGCTCGCGGATTAAACTGGCTTTCCTGGCGCATGAACGCCAGCAACAAGGCATGGTCAACACGGTAGCTGCGTTTCGCTCTCCACGGTGCCTTTGGGTAGAGCCCAGCGGGGATGAATTCGCCGCCAATTTGCTTCAAGCGGTGGGCAGACTGCACTGCCGCACGCGGTGCCTGATAGCTGATAGATACGGCCAGAATTGCCCGCAGCATGGTGCGCTTTGCATCATCCACCAGCGGCTGCAATTCCTGGTCCGCGCGCCAGCGTTCGCCGATTTGCAAGAGCGCCAGCGCTCGTTTCCCAGCTTTCAGGCGCTTCAAGCGGCCTATTTCAGCTTTCCCGGCAGCAGGTCCACCCCAATCGAACGGACTTGCTGCTGTTAGCGCATGCAGCGCCAGCTGGCCATAGAATGTCCGGGGGTGGCGCGCTGCTGCGCCCAACCAACGATTGGCGCTTCCCGTATCACCCAGCGCTAAATGAATACGCCCGGCCCAAAATGCACCCGCAGCAGATGTCCAAGACGTGGCACCTTCCGCCAAAGCATTCGCTTCAAAATGCCGAACTGCGCGGTCGATCCATCCAGACCGATAAGCAGAGAGTGCAGCGACCCAATGGGCTTGGCTGACAGCCTCACCAGAGCGTTTCCCAGCAGCCGCGGCCATCCGGTAGGCCGTTTCATCCGCACCATCAACGAAATAGCCCATGGCAATCCGTGCAGCCAAGGTGTCCTGCTTCACGGTGGACAGAACGCGGCGAGAATTCGCACTTCGTAGAAGCTTAACGGCCCCCGCGTTGTCACCCTTGCGGATGCGCTTCCGCACGTCCCGGGCGATCCGTTCCTGCTCCCCAACAAAGCGCATGGGCCGGGGCGGCGCTTCGCCTACCAGAGCCAGAATATGCTCCTCGCCATAGACAGGGCGCTTCGGTTGGGCTGCCTTCTTCGGCTTACGCTTCATCGCCAGTGAGAACGCTCGATACGCTTCTGGGTGGTCGTTGTATTTCTTCATCCAGGTGCGGAGTTCGCCGAATTTGGATTTGTACCCCGTTGGATGCAGATAACGCTGAAACTGCACATGGCCCATCAGCAGCTTGTTTTTGACGCGGCGGATAAGCTTGTCTGCGGTTTTGAAATCACCGCGATCCTGGACTTCAAATATCTGCTTATAGAGCTTGGCGTCACTAGACCCCAGAATATCCAGGCGCGGTGCTGCTGACACGGGCGCCGCAGCGAACGCGAATAGAATACAGGCAATGACAAGCAGCCGGACCATGTGCGGACAATTTCGCCTTAAAGATTTCTAAACCACGCCCCCAAGACATACCTATGAGGCACTTAGCACGAAATCTCAATCTGCCGCCTTGTCACGGGGGCAGGAGGGCTATCTTGAAATTCGGTCAGTCCAGCTTGATCTCGCCATTCAACGGCTCTTCTGGTACCGGCTCCAGCACGAGCAAGTCATCCGATTGGCTGACCTCAAACGCCGGTTCACCAACCGGTCCGGGCGTTAGAGCAGATTCCCATCATTCTGGTTCATAGCCTGCAGCTGTGAAGTAGCTCCTGCAGTCGTTTGGCGTGAGGTCGTCGATGGCGTCTCGGATGGCGTCCCAGAGATCTGGGAGATTACGGGCGGCGGCTTTTCTGAG
>CALLKY010000115.1 GCA_938083135.1 uncultured Alphaproteobacteria bacterium
GCCGCAAAGGCCCCGTTTCCGCTTCACCCGTCGCGTCCGTTGCCAAACTTCCACCCTGCAAAATCTAACTCATTAATACGGAAAGATTATCACGCCTCGCGGCACCGCCAAGCTAAATCTCATATGGGAAATGTGGGTTAAAGGCCTTGGCGGCGGTGGCGGCAGTTCTGCCCTATCCAACGCAGAGATTGGCGGCGGCCTGCGCGATGCATTGCGTGTCGGCACAGAAACCGTCACAGGCAACCTTGGTTCAACAAACGGATTTTTTAATGATCCTGTGGCGCATATCCCGCTTCCAGGTTGGATGAATACCGCCAAGAAAGTGATGCGGTTTACCGGTGGCTCTGGATTGCTGGATGAGGTTGAACTGCGCATGAACCGCGCGGCAGAAGGCTCTATGGATGAAGCCAAACAGATGTTTGGTGACGCCATTGAGCAAATGACCATTGATGATGCACGCGGCATTCTGACCGGGCCCGATGATTCCGCCACGCGGTATTTCGAGAGCAAAATGACCAACCCGCTGTCGGCTAAAATGCGCCCCATTGTCGAGCGTGAATTGAGCGATACAGATGCATTTGCCGCCTATGACCGCGCGGCTGCGTCCGCCGGCGGCGCAGCACTGGCACCAGAAGGTAAGAACCTGATGGTCGACCATGCCGTTGAGAAAGCCTTGAAAGGCCTATTCCATTACATCGCCAAAGAAGAAGCAGCGATCCGTAACAATCCCGCTAAACGGGTTACGCCACTTCTCCAGAAGGTCTTCGGCTAGCAGCCCAAACACGGCGCGCACCAAGAACTGGACGAAAATTCATAGAGGACAAACCCAATGGGTAAATTTATCAAATGGCTAGCGATTGGCGCATTTGCGCTGATCGTTCTGATCATCGGTGCTGGCGTAGCACTGCCCTATCTCGTGCCGCTGGACGATATTGTTGCGGAAGGCACGGCGCAAGTTGAGAAAGCGACTGGCCGAAAACTCGTCGTTTCAGGCAAACCTGATCTCAGCATCTGGCCAGAGGTCTCCATCAAACTTGGCAAGACCACGTTTGCAAACGCCAAGGGCGCACCCGATGCGAACATGGCATCGGTTGAGGAAGTTCGGATCGCGGTCCCTGTGATGCCGCTCATTTCTGGTTCGGTAGAGATCAAAGAATTCGTACTGGTGAAGCCAGATATCCGGCTCTATGTCGATAAATCAGGCAAGCCGAACTGGGATTTTGGCGGCGCTAAAGCTGAAGGCGGCGCTTCTAGTGGCGGCGGCGGCAAAGCGGCCCTGCCGGAGGAACTGAAGAACCTCACCCTCGGCGATGTCAGAATTGAGGGTGGCCGGGTTTCCTACACTGACGCGAAGGCCGGTACGACCGAGGTCCTCGAAAACGTCAATCTCGCGCTCACACTGCCAAGCCTGAATGGCCCGCTTGGCGCGGAGGGTGATCTTGTCTGGAAAGCAGAAAAGATCGCGCTTGAGCTCGGCATGGCCAAGCCTTTGGCGGCAATTGAAGCCGGCAAGAGCGATCTGAACGCCAAAGTGTCTGGCACGCATCTCGATCTGTCATTCGATGGTGCCGCGGATTTCGCAAAGGGCTTCGCACTGGCTGGTGCCACGAAGTTTAAGACCCCATCCATCAAGAACCTGGCCGGGTGGGCTGCCACGCCAATCGCGATTGAAGGCGATGTTCTTGGTCCCTTTGAGGCGGATGGGCAATTCTCTCTGAACGGCTTACGCATCGCCTTTACAGGCGCATCCATCGCTATCGACGCCCTTCGCGGCAAAGGCGATTTTGCGTTCAATGGCGGCGGCAAAGTACCAGCGATTGACGCCAAGCTCGCGCTCGGCCCAGTCGATCTGAACCCGTATATCCCCGTACCAGCTGAAGGCCAGACCAAGTCTGCAGGTGCAAGCGGGCCAGGAAAATGGAGCGAGGACAAGATTGATTTCTCCGGGTTTCGCCAGGTCAATGCGAAGCTAGACTTCACAATGGAGAGCTTGCTCGTCCAGAAGATCAAGATTGGCGAAAGCGCTCTAAAAGCGACACTTAACGGTGGCAAGCTTGATCTTGGCCTAACCAAACTGGCGCTCTATGGCGGCGCTGGCACGGGCAAAGTGACCCTTGATGCATCCGGCAAAACACCACGGATCGCCAAGAGCTTTAATCTCAAAGGCATCAGTGCAGAGCCTTTGCTGACGGACGCTGCGGACTTTGAGCGGCTTGAAGGCAAGGGCGACTTGAATATCTCCGTCACGGGTGCCGGTAGCTCTCAGGCAGCGATTGTACGCAGCCTTGGTGGATCTGGCGGGTTTGTCTTCCGGGATGGTGCCATCAAGGGCTTCAATCTGGCGGCCATGCTGCGCAAGGTCGAAACAGCGTTCCTGGATTCAGGCGCCAGTGCGACCCAGCAGACAGACTTTTCTGAGCTATCCGGTACGTTCAAGATCAACAAGGGCATTGTGTCCAACAGTGATCTGTTCATGGCCTCACCCTTGTTCCGGGTAACCGGCAAAGGCACGGCGGATATGCCGAAGCGCACAGTGGACTACCGCGTCAATCCGAAAGCCGTCGCCGATGCCCGTGGGCAGGGCGGTGATACCGCTATCACAGGCATCGC
The DNA here is from genome assembly GCA_938083135.1 of uncultured Alphaproteobacteria bacterium. GTDB lineage: Bacteria > Pseudomonadota > Alphaproteobacteria > Bin95 > Bin95 > VMCJ01. The sequence goes on from CALLKY010000115.1 coordinate 2,611, forward strand.
CGTACCGGTGCTGATCACAGGCCCCTGGCATGATGTTCAGTTCGCCCCTGATTTGGCAGGCATTTTGACCAACCTGGGCAGCGCGCCACTAGAAGGTGCTGCAAAGGTCGCAGAAGGTGCCGTCGGCGCAATCAAAGGTGTTGCTGAAGGCGGTGCTAAAGGTATCGGTGGGTTGCTCAAGGACGTCACAAAAGGCGTCGGCGGCAGCGAACCTGCCAAGGACACAGCACCAAAATCTGAGCCAGATGCTAATCCCATCAAGCAGCTTAAGGGCTTGTTTGGGAAGTAAACCGAAGCTCGGTCTAAGCGGCGGCGATCACCAGCGGAGCAGCGATGCACCCCATGTGAAGCCGCCGCCCATGGCTTCTAAAAGCAATAGGTCGCCAGATTTGATGCGGCCATCTTGCACCGCGACATTCAAGGCCAGCGGCACAGATGCGGCAGACGTGTTCGCATGGCTGGATACGGTCGTAACAACCTTCGCTGCATCCATTTTCAGCTTCCGGGCAGCGCCAGAGATGATCCGCTGATTCGCTTGATGCGGCACCAGCCAGTCAATCGCATCAGCCTCGAGCCCATTGGCCTCAAGCGCTTCCAACACCACGTTGGAGAGGTTCGTCACGGCATGCTTGAAGACCTCGCGGCCCTGCATGCGCAGATGTCCAACCGTCTGTGTGGCGGATGGGCCGCCATCAACATAGAGCATTTCTTTGAAGCGGCCGTCGGAATGCAAATGGGTCGATAGGATGCCCTGAGCATCCGGCCCCTCGCCTTCGCTTGCTTCCAACACAATGGCGCCGGCACCGTCACCGAACAGCACGCAGGTCGTGCGGTCTTCCCAATCAAGGATGCGCGAGAATGTCTCTGCGCCAATGACCAGTGCCCGCTTGCACTGCCCCGCCTTGATAAAATTATCCGCCGTCGCCAACGCAAAAATGAAGCCAGAGCATACGGCCTGCACATCAAACGCAGCACCGCCACTCATACCGATAGCAGCCTGCACAGTCGTCGCGGTGGACGGGAATGTGTGATCGGGCGTTGCGGTCGCAAGAACGATCAGGTCGATGTCCTTACCTTCAACACCGGCCATCTCCATCGCCTGATTGGCAGCATGGATCGCAAGGTCCGAGGTCAGCTGGCCATCGGCAGCGATATGGCGCTGCTTGATGCCGGTGCGGGCCTGAATCCATTCGTCGGTCGTATCGACCTTGGCCGCGAGCTCAGCATTCGTGACAATGCGCTCCGGCAGGTAAGCGCCGCAGCCGCGCGCAATGGAACGTATCGCCATAGTCACGCGCCGCCCTTCAAAGTGATGCAGTTTTGTCTTCCAGGCCATCGGCCTGTAGACGCTCGAATTCCGTACGCACGTTTTCTAAGAAACCATGCCGCGCCATATCTACCGCGACGCCAACGGCATTTGCAAACCCAACAGCGTCTGATCCGCCGTGGCTTTTCACTGCAATGCCGTTCAAGCCCAGGAAAACTGCGCCATTATACTTGCGCGGATCCAAATGCGTGCTGAGCCGCCGGAGTGCAGGGCGCGCAAACAAGTATCCAAGCCCCGCCATAGGTGAGGACTTAAACGCCCGGCGCGTGAACTGGCTAACCAGCTTAGCCACGCCCTCTGCCGTTTTCAGCGCAACATTGCCGGAGAATCCATCTGTTACGACAACATCAACGACCCCAGCGCTGATGTCATCGCCTTCAATGAAGCCGTAGAAGCTGAGCGGCAAATCGCCCTCGTGCAGGCGGAGGTTTTGCGCGGCCCCCTTAATGGCATCAGAGCCCTTAAGCTCCTCCGCGCCGACATTCAGCAAGCCAACACTTGGGCGCTCAATCGCCAGGGTGGAACGGGCGAACAGCGCGCCCAGGATCGCAAATTGGAAAAGATTGTCAGCGTCACACTCAAGATTGGCGCCGAGGTCAAGCATGACTGACTCGCCATTGGCCGTCGGCATGATGCTGGCCATCGCCGGGCGATCAACACCGATAGGTGTGCGCAGGACAAACTTTGAGATCGCCATCAATGCGCCGGTATTGCCAGCAGATACGGCGGCATCCGCCTCCCGCTCACGGACAGCATTCAACGCCTGCCACATGCTGCTGTCACGACCATTGCGCAATGCCTGTGAAGGCTTGGTATCGGCGGAAATCGAATCAGCGGCTTCGCGAATCTCAACTGCATCCAAGAGCAGCTTGTCTTTAGCGACCAGCGGTTCAAGCACTGCCGGATCACCAAACAGCAAAAAGCGCGCTTCTGGGAACCGCTCGCGCGCAATCGCCGCGCCGCCGACAACAATGCCGGGCGCGTTATCGCCGCCCATCGCGTCAAGCGCGATTATCGGTCCTTTGGCTGCCATTGCTCTCTCACGGACTAACTGCACGACCCCACGGTAGACTCTACCATGGCCGCACTCTTATGAATGTACCCTGCCCATCCAGGGAAAGCACCTGATAAAAGTGCTGGAAATTCATAGGCACTGAAACCCAAGCGATACTTGGGCTCAGCCGTCACTTTTCGGTTCATCCCCTTTGCCGTTGCGCAGCATGTCCGCCAGGCCAGCAAATGGCAGCGTTCTGCCAACAGCCAGAACCGGTCCATCATTGGGCGCGGGTTCTGCAACCACGGCAGCCGCTTCAGGCGAGCGGGGCGACTGATCGAGCTCCATCGCCAGATATTGGACGACCAGGTCCCCAAGGTCGATGATATCGTTCTCTACCAATTCGATATCGACCACACCCATATCGGCCTCAATATCGTCTTCGTCGCTTGTCGCTTTTTTCGGATTCGACGTGAAGAGTTCCTGGATCGCGGCTTGGGTGATGTCGTCGAACGGATCATTAGTCACAGAGCAGGTTCGCTCTGCTGTCATTGAGGTTTGGCCGATCACTTCATAAACATCGCGATCTGCCGTTTGGGATATTTCCAGATCAAAACTGATGGCTTTGACCGCATTCAGCCCGAGCCGCGCAGCAACAGCAGCGCATTCTTCTGGTGTTGCGGCGCGCGCCTGGCGACGCGGGCCAGATTGCAGCCTATCCAGGCCCAGGACTTCCATAATTTCTGTCATCGCTCACTTTCGATTTGAATAGCCTGGCCCGCCAAGAGTGCGGAATCCGGGAGCGCACGCCAAGCCGCAGCAAGGTCTGTCACTGCCACGCGCGCGATCGCCAATTGCTCAGCAGATGGGTCAGCGCCCTCTTTGTACATGTTGCGCAATAGGGCGGCTTCAACGGTTTCTGCGTCTGCACCTTCTTCCAAAGCTGGGGCATAAGCTGCGAGGCGACCGTATAGTCGCTCTGTCAGTGCCTTCACCCGCTTCCCAACCCCAAGGTCACCAGCCCCCATATCCCGGAGTGAGGCGTCCATGTCCGCGACGAAAGCACTAGTCACGTGGCGACGCATGCGACGCAAAGCATCATCGCCCTGGTCAAGACGATGCCATACCGCCGCCAAGTGCAGCGCCAGGCATTCGTATTTGTCCTCTGGCTCATTCGACATATCGAACTTGGCCAGCCGTGCCGGTGCAACAGCCGCAACAGCGACCTCGCGATAGAGCCGCCACGCCGGATCATTGCTATGGGACACCCGACGCGCCCACCATTGCCTTAATCTTCGCATTGCGCAGGCTCCGCTGCTCGACTATTTAGTTTAATCATGCATACGCCCTTACACATCATTCGCCGCAATTTGGCCCGCCCTAATTTGGCCCGCCGCACTCTAATCGCTTTAGCGCTGACCGCAGGCCTCGGTCTCGCAGCGTGCACTGATGAAGTTGCGACGCACGGTCATATCCTTAGAACCGCGACGGTGGAAGACGTGCGCCCCGGTGCTGCGACAAAACAGGATGTCCGCGCCGTACTTGGCACCCCGTCCAGTGTCGCCGCATTCGATGACAGCGTTTGGTACTACATCAGCCAAGTGAGGGTCAGTCAGGCGTTTTTCAAGCCTGACACAGCGCAGCAGCAAGTGCTTGTCATGCATTTCGATGGCAGCGGCGTGCTCGATAAAATCGGCGTACTCGGCGAGGAAGACAGCAATGAAGTCACCCTCGTCGCCCGCGAAACCCCAACTGCAGGCCACAAGCTAACGTTCCTGGAACAGCTTTTGGGCAATGTTGGCCGCTTCACGAAGCAGGAACAGGGGCTTTAAGCGCTGTTTCAGCTAGCGCCGTTTTATCTTCCAATGTGCGCATGACGGTTTGTGCCGTTACGACGCCTATCCCTAGCGCCTGAACATCTTTCGCCGCAGTGGTGTCCTGTTCGTCGATGATCATAAGGTCGACGATATCTTGATACCGCGTCGCCACGGCTTGGACGGATGGTTCCGTCCCCATTTCCCGGAACATTTTAGCCGTTGGGCCTTTGATCGCATCGCCAGCGACAATAGGTGACACCGCGATCACAGGCGCTGAGGCGTTGGCTAACGCGTCACGAACGCCTGGAACAGCCAACACAGGATCAATTGAAATAAATGGGTTTGATGGGCAGATGATGATCCGATCTGCCGCTGCCAGCGCATCTAGCAGGCCGGGCGCTGGTCGTGCTGCATCAATGCCTTCGAACGTAAAACCGGTCACAGTAGGTTCTGCCCGCCTTTCAACGAAGTAGCGCTGAAACGATATCGAGCCATGCTCCGCCGTATGGACAATCGTTGGAACGGCCTGGTCGGACATTGGCAGGATATGCGCCGCAATGCCCAGCGTTTGGCGAACATCTGCAGTGATCGCGCTCAAGGAAACGCCCTGCCGCAGCTTTTCCGTCCGCAGGATATGCATCGCAAGGTCATGGTCGCCCAGATTGAACCAGGCTTCGCCGCCAAGCTCCCCCAGCGCTTCCATGAAACCCCAGGTTTCCCCTGCCAGGCCCCAGCCACGCGCTTCATCGCTCTTGCCGCTAAGCGTGTAGACCAGTGTGTCGATATCTGGCGACACATGCAGGCCGTGGAATTGAAAATCATCGCCGGTATTCGCAATCAGCGTCAGGTCGTCAGACCCCATCACCGTGTTCAGGCCAAGTGCCAATTTGGCGCCGCCAACACCGCCGGAAAGGGCTGCAATCTTCACCGGAACAGGTCCTCACTAGAGGCACGCACCAAATCAGCACCCGTTTGTGATCCGTCCAACATGTCCAGACCGCGGACGACCGCGACAGGTGTGCCTTCCGCCGCTTCACCAATCAACAAGTTCGCCGCCGCCGCAATCTCATCGCCAGCGCCAACGATAGATACTTTGAGTTCCCGGCCCTGGCGATCCAACTCACCCCGGATATCAGCCATCACCCGCACACCAGATGCACCAAGCGCCAGACCGACAGTGCCGACCCGCCAAGCCCGGCCCACACTATCTGCAATGATAACGCCCACAGGGCCACCGTAACGGGCTTCGAGACCAGAACGGATGCCTGCAGCAGACGCGTCTGGGTCCAGCGGCAGCATCAGCACACGTTCGCCCTCCGCCCCTTCAATGTTGGATTGGTCGGCACCGGCATTCGCCATTACCCATCCACGCTTATGCTCGACAACGAGCAGGTTTGGCCGCCAGCGGAGGACCTTTTCAGTCTCGTCCAGGATCGCTTGCACAAGGCGCGGGTCTTTTTCCGTCTTGGCTGCCCATTCCAGCGCTTCATCATCCGGCGTCATATCCGCCAGTTCGATATACCGCCCTTCTGCCTTTGAGACAATTTTCTGGGCGGCGACGATGATATCGCCAGGCTCCAGCGTCTCCCCAGCAGCTTCGAGCGCATCGGCGATCAGGGCCGCCAGATCATCGCCAGCTTGCACTTCAGGGATGCCAGGAAGGGTGAATACGGTCATGGAACGGACGCCAGGCATGGCAGGTCTCTTACGCGAGGGTTACAGAATGCCGGCGACTTGATGTGCGCCGTCCCAGATCATGTGGAGCGCTACGTAAACAATCAATACCAGCCCGACATAGGCAATCCAGCCATGGCGGTTAAGCAGCTTCGCGATCCAGGTCGCAGCGATGCCCATAAGCGCCACAGACAAAACAAGCCCGAACACCAGAATCGCCGTGTGCTCTCGTGCTGCACCAGCGACGGCCAGCACATTGTCCAATGACATTGTCAGGTCTGCGACCAGAATTTGGATGACGGCCTGACGCAATGTTTTCGTGGAGGTTTCCTGGGCGTCTACTACGGCCTCATCAAGCAGGTTGCCATCTTCGCCGTAAGCCGCTGCTGCAGCGCGCTCAGCCGCATTCTCTCGGATTTCACGATAAAGCTTCCAGGACACCCACAGCAGCAATACGCCACCCGCCGCCATTAACCCGACGATACCCATCATCTCTGCAGCGACAACGGAGAAACCGATGCGCATCACCATGGCGGCGATGATGCCGATCATGATGGCTTTGGCGCGAAGTTCTTTCGGCAATCCCGCCGCCGCCATGCCGACAACGACGGCATTGTCGCCCGCGAGAACAATATCGATACCGATAACCGTCAGCAGCGCGGTCAACTGGCTCATCATTTCAGCGTCGAACATAGAGCGCAATTTTCCCAGGCTGGCTTCGTAAACGTCGCTGGTAAAAGGCTTAAAGGGTTTCGCCGGGAACGTCACGCAGCGTTTCGCGTTGTGTGTATGATCCGTCACTAGACCATGCAGTGCTAGACTTCTACGTCACAGCTGGATGGAACCATCTGCCTTAATGTAAGGAAGCCAGACAATGTTGCGATTGATATCAAGAACAGGCCTTTGCCTCTCGATCATAGCCGGGCTCGGCATGGCGTCTGCAAGCTTGCCGTCGCCAGCACAGGCCGAAAAGCCTGCACATGCTGGCAAAGGCAACGGGCATAATAAGCACAAAGGCGGAAATTCAGGCAAAGCGCACAAAAACAAGGGCCAAGCGCCCCAAGCCGCCTCACAAAGCAGTGGCGATAACAATATCGATATCGTTTTTGATAGTGGTGCCAAGCAGGCGGTACGATCCCACTACGGCAGTAGCTACGCCGGAAAATCCTGCCCCCCAGGGCTCGCCAAAAAGAACAATGGCTGTCTCCCGCCCGGCCAAGCCAAAAAATACAATCGCGGTGATGTCGTACCAGAAAGCGTGACGCTCTACCGCATCCCGGGCGCGCTTGAAGTAAAACTCAAGCCGCTGCCTGCCGGATATGTCTATCGATACGTTGATGGCGAAGTGTTGGTGGTTGCGGAAGCTGCCCGCAAAGTCATCGACGCTGTGGTGCTGTTGTCCACGCTATAGTCAAACGCTAGGGCAATTCCCGACCAATCTGAATCAGATTGGTCGGGATAAATTGCCCGCAATCAACGTGATAGAGCGCCGGGCTGCCTGGCCAAGCGACGCACGGCGCTCTAGCGATCTTACTGACGAGCGCTACACTGGAGCGCACAAACGTTTAGCGTTCCAGGATCATACGAATATGGCCAGTACCAGCAGCGCAGCCGCACAAGCGCCCGACACCTTTGACGCGATCATAATCGGTGGCGGCATCTCCGGCATGTATCAGCTGTACCGGTTGCGCGAGCTTGGTATGAATGTGCGTGTGTTCGAGGCCGGGTCTGACGTTGGCGGCACCTGGTATTGGAACCGGTATCCCGGCGCCCGGTTTGATTCCGAAAGCTGGTCCTACGGCTACTCCTTCTCCAAAGAGCTGCTGGAGGAATGGGAGTGGACGGAACATTTCTCACCCCAACCGGATACTCTGCGCTATCTAAATTATGTCGCCGACAAGTTCGACCTCCGCCGCGAGATGCGCTTCAACAGCCGGGTCAAGGCTGCTCATTTCGATGACGCCGAAACACTTTGGACCGTGACGCTGGAATCAAGTGAGCAAGCGTCTGCACCGATCTTGATCACAGGCCTCGGCCCGCTATCCGCCCACACATTGCCGAACATTGAAGGCCGGGAAAGCTTTGCGGGCCAGGCCTTCCACACCGCCCGC
>CALLKY010000116.1 GCA_938083135.1 uncultured Alphaproteobacteria bacterium
CTCAGAAAAGCCGCCGCCCGTAATCTCCCAGATCTCTGGGACGCCATCCGAGACGCCATCGACGACCTCACGCCAAACGACTGCAGGAGCTACTTCACAGCTGCAGGCTATGAACCAGAATGATGGGAATCTGCTCTAGTCCGCTGCAGCGCAGAAAAGCAGCTATCTCACTTAGAACAAGAAGAAATAATGTAATTTCAGAAAAAACATGGTGCATTGCACAATAAACAATCAAGTGCTGACCAATTGGGCGAGCCTATGCACAAACAAATGGCTTTAGGCCATTGTGCTCACTTTGGATGTAAGACGCCGGTGACTGCTAATTCGGTCGCCGGTTTGTCCAGTTTTGCGCCGATTCATATGCAGCTGATGCAGCAAGCAAATCCGCATCTGAAAGCCACGGTCCGACTAATTGAAGCCCACCTGTGGGCAGCCCCGCATCAGTGAAGCCATTCGGCAGGGTCACTGCTGGGTGGCCGGTTAGATTGAACGGATGGGTGTAGGGATACCAGCCGTCGCGCAGGCCGCCTGCATCGCCGCCATCAATCATGACAGGCTCGAACGGGTTTTGGTCCGCCGGCAAGGCAGGGGCGGCGAGGGTTGGCGTCGCCAGGAAGTCTAAGTCCTGGAACCATGATTGGACCTGTCTGAACAAGCGCGTGCGGGCCTCCATCGCAGACTGCACTTCAGTCGCACCGAAGCTTCGGCCTTCGCCCATCCACCGGCGGAGTGTGTCGGACATCTGGTCGCCCAGCTTTTGTTCAACGTCAGCGAACCGGGTTGCCCAAATAGAAAACGTTAGCGGACCCCATACAGGAAGCGTATTTTCAAAGGGGTCATCCCGCTTCACCAATTCCGCACCAAGGCTTTCCAGCACGCCGAGGGAGATTTTGAACGCTGCTTCCGTTTCCGGGTCAACGCGTTCATTGCCCATCCGCGTGCGCCAGCCAATGCGCTTGCCTTTGATGTCCATGGGCAGGGCACCAGCTTCTGCCAGGCCCTGCAGGTCGCGCCCAAGCGAATGGGGGTCGCTGGCGTGCGGTCCAGCCATCACATCCAACATCAGCGCTGCGTCTGCGACCGTGCGGGCGATAGGGCCGACATAGGCCAGGAGGCCAAAGACATCAGGCGTTTGATCATGGGGCACGACGCCGAGCGATTGTTTGACCCCGACAAGCCCGCAGGCTGCTGCTGGGATACGCGTCGACCCGCCGCCATCAGTACCAACGCCCAACGGCCCAGCGCCAGTGGCAACGGCTGCAGCACCGCCGCCAGAGGAGCCGCCTGTAGTCCGCGTCCTGTCCCATGGGTTTAGCGTGCGGCCATAGAGCGGCGCTTCGGTTAGCGGTTTATGGCCGAATTCCGGTGTTGTTGTTTTGGCGAAGATATTGGCACCAGCGTCGCGCAAGCGTGCGACTGCAACGCAATCTGCGGCGGGGATGTTATCTTTGTAGTAGAGGCTGCCGAAAGTCGTGCGCAGGTCCTTCGTATTGCAAAGGTCCTTTACGGAGACTGGAACGCCAAACAGAACGCCATCGGCTGTGCCTTGCATCAGCGCTGATTCCTGCGTCCTGGCGGTGTCCATCGCCCGCTCGCCATCCAAGGTAATGAAAGCGTTGCAAGCGACCTGTGTTGCCTCTGCTGCCCCCAGCACAGCCTCCATAACCTCAACTGGTGAGACCGTCCGGGCTTTGATAAGGGCTGCGAGTTCTGTTGCGGGTTTTTGCGTGAGATCGCTCACGCGGCTGATCCCTGGATAACTCCAAGCGCCACCCCATCATGGCTCGGATCGCCACCGCCGCTCAATGTGCCGTCCGTATCGATCTTGATGGCGTGTGGGGCCGCAAACGCAAAGGTGAGGGGGGAACGAACAACTTGGTAGCCCTCTGCTTCCAGCGGCTCTGTCGCGTAGCTCGGAATGCGGTTGGTGATGTCCAGCGCATTGCTGGTGGAGGAGAAACGCGGCGCTGCCGTGGCTTCCACGGGCGACATATCAAAGTCCAGCATGTTCAGGATGACTTGCAGCACGCCCATCGCGATCTGTGTGCCGCCGGGTGCGCCAAGCGCGATCCTGGGCTCGTCGCCATCAAACACGATGGACGGGCAAAGGGATGTGAACCGGCTCTTGCCCGGCGCGACAGATCCAGCCCGGCCTGGACGCGGATCAAACACCGCCATGCAGCCATTATACATAAAGCCCAGGCCATCGGTGATCACGCCCGAGGGCATGCCAAGCGAATGGGTCATGGTGACGATATTGCCGTCCCGGTCACGCACGACAACGTGGGTCGTGTCTTTCGGCTCAGCCATGCCGCCCTGATAGCGCTCGACACTGGCCTTCTCACGGGCAGTAATCCGCTTGGCGACATCTGTGGCGTAGTCTTTGGAAAGCAACCGATCCAGCGGCACATCGACAAAAGCGGGGTCGCCCACATGGGCATCCTTATCAATCGTCGCTTGTTTCATGGCTTCAGAAACAATGCGGAGATATTCGGTTTCGTTGTGGCCAATACCTGCCAGATCGAAGTTTTCCAGGATGTTGAGCATTTCCAACAACTGCACACCGCCACCTGGTGGCCGGTTGGAGGCGATGCGGCGGCCGCGATAGGTGGTCCACATCGGCTCACCGCGTACAAGCTCATAGGATTCAAGATCACTTTTCCGCATGAGGCCACCATTTGCGGCCATGTCAGCATCAATCTGGTCTGCGATTTCGCCATGGTAGAAGATGTCAGCACCCCCCTGAGCAATCCGGCGGAGGGTCTCTGCCATGTCTGGAATCTGCACATGGTCGCCAGTGCGTTTGATACTGCCATCGGGCCGGAAATAAGCATCCCGCCCGGTTTGGGAGAAGCCCAGCCGGTCGCCGACATTCACCCGGCCATAGGATGCCCCCTGGTTCCACCAGAAATCCACATGGGGACGGACGATAAAGCCATTGTCAGCCTGTTTGATAGCTGGTGCGCAGATATCTGCCCAATCGAACGTGCCGTAATCGCTGATCGCCTGATGGTAGGCCAGAAGACTGCCCGGTGTCGTAATCGATTGATATCCCAGATCATTGACGTGGCCCTTCAGGATAAAGCCGAAGCCATCCTGGGTTTCGCCTTCAATCAGGTTGGACCACATCTCTGGCGTCGCAGACATGGGCGTATTGCCATGAAAATCGATGCATTCATGCACGCCCTGCTTGGGCAAATAGATATGGGCGGTGCCGAACCCCGCGATCCCACACATTTGCGGATCAACAACGCCTTGCACCAATGCTGCCGCCATCGCCGCATCAACGGCATTGCCGCCTTGCCGCAACACACGGGCACCGGCTTCCGCCGCTTCGGGCTGGGCGGCGCAGATCATGGCGTCTGATTTAGCGGGCATATCGGTATCTCCAATCTGATCGAACGCGATTGGGGCGGGTTTCCCCCTCACCCAACCTCTCCCCCTGTTGGGGTGCGAGGAGTCTCAATAGAAGCGCCGCCGCACATTCTCCTCTCGCCCCAACGGGGGGAGGGGGACAGGGTGAGGGGGCGTTGCCACTAAGAGAACGACTGTAGCCAAGCAGATCGCTTAAGCCGCTTCGGCATCCGCCTGCGCTGCTGTCATCGCTTCACCGGCGATGGTGGTGCGGCGCATATCGCGGACATCCTTGGTGTCGTTGAAGGGGCGTGCGCGATGCATGGTTTGCCGGTTATCCCACATCACGAGATCGCCAGCGCGCCATTCATGGGCGTAGACGAACTGCCGCGCAGTCGCATGCTCATTCAGTTCGCGCAGGATCATGCGGCCCTCCGGCGTTGGCATGCCTAAAATCTTGCCAGCATGGGCGGAAAGATAAAGGGACTTGCGACCTGTGTTCGGTTGAACCCGCACCAAGCTTTGCCGCACGGGCGCGAAGCCCTGCTTTTCCGCCTCAGTCAGATCATCATCAAACCCCAGTGACCCCCGTGAATACAGCAGTGAATGCTCGCAAATCATATCCTCGATTTCGGCTTTCATTGCATCGTCCAAGGCATCATAGGCTTGGCGCATATCGGCAAATTCTGTGTTGCCGCCGGTTGCAGGCACAATGCGCCCAGATAGCAGCGAGAATTTCGAAGGTGTGGCACGGAATGAGCTGTCCGAGTGCCAAAGCCGATTGCCGAGATTAAACAATCGCTGCCGGTCACTCCGGCCATGCAGCTTATTGTCCTTATCCAGATTGGAGATATCCGCCATGTCCTGGCTAAGGCGGCGGTCCTTCGCTTGAGTGATGTTGGACTTCTTGTCTGGTCGCTCGATCTCACCGAAGTTCACGCTGAACGCCAATTGCTGCTCATCCGTGATGTGCTGATCATGGAATACCAGCACGGCGAGGCGGTCCATGCCGTCTTCAATTATCGCGGCTTCATCCGATGTCAGCGCCTTGGTCAGGTCCACGCCGGATACTTCGCCGACAAAGCCCGGCGTTAGTTCTGTAATTTCGACGGCCATGTGTGCGTTCTCCTAGAGGTCAAGCGGGGGCGAACACGTCTTCGTGCCCGGATTCTGATGTCACCAACTCACCAGCGGGCGTAATCGGCACGCAGAAAGATGGGTCATGCTTCAGCGTCGGCAGTGCTTTTTCAGCAAACAGGCGGAGATTCCGTTCGGCCCGTTCGTGCGGCATGCCGCCGAATGAGAATTCGCCAACCAGATGCTCGGTGCCCGTTAAGCGGCGAAGCTCTGCGATCTGCTCAATGCAGTCCTTCGGTGTGCCAGCTACCTGAATAGAGACATAGAATTCATTGGCGGACTTGCGGAAGCCTGGGTCTTTCATTTTCGAATAGGTCTTCGCCATTTTGCCGTAGGACTCATAGCCCTTCACGTTGGCCAATTCACCGTCTGAGAATTTGTAGTGGTTCTCAATCGAGTCCCACTTATTGCCCAGATACTCAGCCGCTAAGTCTGTCGCTTCATCCCGGCTTTCTGCACAGGAGATGTTGGTGGAGACGATCGGCGGGCGTGGCGTGTGGCCGACACTGGCTGTCATCTCCCGAAACTTCACTACGTCCTGAGCCGCTTTGGACCATTCGTTCTGCATGATCACCAGCATGCCAAAGCCCATCTTAGCGATGAGTTCCGCTGATTCCGGGCTCACCGATGACGCATAAAAGCGCGTTTCTGGTTTGGAGATTGGCCGTGGACGGATCGACATTTTGGGGATTTTGAAGAACTCACCATCATGCTCAAACACATCATTGGAGAGCGCCTTCATGACGACCTCTGCGGCTTCTGCAAAGCGCGGGCGGGCTTCGTCCATTGGCACGCGGAATCCGGCATATTCGGTGCGCGCCGCACCCCGACCAAAGCCGAATAGGCAGCGCCCGCCGCAAAGGATATCCAGGTGCGCGATCATTTCGGCCACGCGTACCGGATCATGCCACGGCAGCACGATGACCGCCGTTCCAAGCTTCACGCGCTTGGTGCGCCCCGCAAAGTAAGCCAGTGTCTGCGTCGGTTGGGGCGACATGGAATAGCCGGTGAAATGATGTTCCAGGGCAAAGATGGAATCGAAACCAAGCGGCTCCACCAAGTCCCCAATCGCCAGATGGTTCTGCATAACAGAGGCGTCAGACCGCCCCTCCTGCTGCAACATGTTCAGTGATACGCCGACTTCCATGGCCCCAATCCTCCGATAGTGTCATTGCTTAATTGAATGATGGCGTAAACCGGGGGATGGCTGCAAGGGCGTTAGGCTGTAGGCAATGCATGCCAACGGGCATGGGGTGCTGCTTCCTCAGCAATCGCCTTCAGGTGCCGCTCATGTGTGAAGTAGATCACCTGGCCAATCGTCGCCATTTCGCTGAGCGTGCCTAATGTGCGCGCCGCCCGTTCTTCGTCAAATGTCTCCAGAATATCATCCGCTAAGAAAGGCGGCGGGGTGCGCGCGTTGGCAAATTCGTGATATGCGGCCACACGGAGCGCCAGATAAAGCTGCGCCCGTGTACCCGTCGACATGCTGTCATCATCGAGGCGTGACGCACCGTCCCTGGCAAGTGCGATCAAGTCCTCGCCCTTGGCACCGGCTTGTGTCGTTAGTCCTGAATACGCTCCGCCAGTGATTGTCGAAAACGCCCGCGAAGCATGGCCCAACATCCCGCTTTGATGCCGTGCGCGATAGGCTTCCAGCGCCTGGTCCGCCGCGAGCACACCGAGGCGAAGCCGCAGATACCGCGCGGCAGTGCTTGTGATCTCAGCCAATTTTGTCTGCCGCTGTTCCTCCAGATACGCGGCTTCGGCATCACCGCTGATCGCTTCGAGCGCCTTGGAGGCGTCGCGGAGATCGCTGTGGCGCTCCCGGCTTTCGTTTGCCGCTGCTTCAAGCGCGGTTTCTGCTTCCGCAAGCTGCATGGCTAACGTATTGCGATCCAGCGCCTCTAGTGATGCCAGTATTTCAGGCAAATCGCCACCTGCCGGACCTGCGCCACTATCTGTCAACAACCGCCCGAGCCGAGCTTCATCGGCACGCCAACGGTCCCGTTGGTCCGCCTGGGCTAGGATTTCACTAGCAGCATCCAAGGTTTCGACCGTCAAAACGGATTTAAGCTTAGTGGCCGCCAATTCGTGCTCTTTTCGCTCCAGATCTAACGCACGGCGCGCTTCTGCAGTTTGATCGATATCCTGTTGCAGCTTCTGGCGGATCGTATCCTGCTGTTCAGCGGCAGCCAGTGCTGACCGTAATGTGTTTGCGGCATCGAGCATGGCGTCGGCTTGTAGCGGTATATCCATTGCATCGTGCAAGCTTTGCAGCGCTTGGCGGAAGGCCGCCTGATCGTTCTCCATCTCCGCTATGCGGCGGCGGAGGTTGGTTTGTTCACGCAAATCAGCAGCAAGTGCCGTTAGGTCTTCCAGGATATCGCGCACACTAGCGGCGGATGGGTTCAGCGGGGCCAGCCATGTGCCTTGAATACAGGCCGCCCATTCGCTCCGCCATTGTTCGACAGCGGCTTGTTGTTCAGCCAATGCAGCCTGCCGTTTGCCCGATGCGTCAGCGTTTCGGCGGGTCTCACTGCTTTGGCGAAGCTGCTCTTCCGCAAAGCGCATCAATCCGTCCAGGGTCAGCCCATCCCCATCGACGCCGCCAAGCCGGTTGCGGAGGCCGGATATCTCGGCGTGGGCTGTATCGGTTTCGCCATAGGCGGTGCGCAGAGCATCATCGAATTGGAGCGCGGCGGTGCGATGCGCGAGCCAATCGGATAATTGCCGCGGGCTGCATTCCGCGCCTGCGCTGATACCGCTCGATAGCGCGCTGAGCGCCTCATTGGACTCTGCCAATCGGGCGAATGCCGCTTCAACCGCAAGCGCTGCAGTTTGAGCGGCGGCATTCGATACAGACACCGCCTCACGCTGCGCCGCTGCAGCGGCCAGCGCGCTTGCGTTGGCGAAGTGGAGTTGGTGGGCGTGATCGGTTGCTTGAAGCTTGGTTTCGAAAGTCTTGGCGGTCGCTTCTGTCAGATCGGTGATATGCGCCCGCCATGCCGCATCACGAGACGCCATTAGCGCTGATAGATCATCACTGCTGCGGCCATCCAGATGGGCTTCAGCGGCGTCACTTTTGGCGGTTGCGTCGCGGGCTATGGCTTCAGCATCCGCCAGATTTGCACGGGCTTGGGATAAAGCTAACTCGCGCTCTACGATGGTTTGGCGAAGCGTTTCAACATCTTCCGGGTTCGGCGCATTTAAAGCACGAAGACCATTCGCATCGCCTTGCCATGGTGCGAGCGCTCCTAGTGCGACGTCGAGCTCGGCTTCTAATGATCTGACCTTGGCCTGGGTCTCGCTCAGCCGATGTTCGGCACTGCTGGCGCGTGCGGTGGCCAGCGCAGCTTGCAATTCCGCCTCTGCCTTGGGGGCCAGAATAAGCGCGTCGCTGTCGATCGTGGCATTCTCTGCCTCTTCCACCGCTGCTCGAAGCCGCTCAGCCAACGCTGGCCAGGCATTGGCAAGTTCGGACAGGCTGGCCCGCACGTCCGGCGGTAGGAGGAGAGTTTGTGCGTCCGATGTAATCGTCCCAGTGAGCCTGGCAGACGTTGCAGCGATGGCATCATCCAATTCCCCCAGCGCCTGCTTCCGGCGGGGTAAGTCCGATTCTGCTGTAATGAAACGAGCCTCGGCCTCACCAAGTGCT
This sequence comes from uncultured Alphaproteobacteria bacterium, assembly GCA_938083135.1. GTDB lineage: Bacteria > Pseudomonadota > Alphaproteobacteria > Bin95 > Bin95 > VMCJ01. The sequence continues at coordinate 8,147 of CALLKY010000116.1, forward strand.
TTAATCCTGGGCGCAAGCGCCAATAGGCTCTCATCAACCTGGACATTGGCGATTTCGGCTTCAAGCGCGTCCATGCGTTTGACAGACTCAGCGTCGCGCACAGTCAATCGCGTTTGTTGGTCACGTAGCTTCGCCAAGCGGTCTGCTGCGTCTGCGGGCGGATCTGGTAGTGATGGCTGGGCGGATAGTTTGGCAAGGATATCCTTGTATTCCGCCAAATGCGGTAGCGTGGTTTGTTGTGCTTTTAGCAAGGCTAGCGTCTGACGACACTTGGCCTCTTCGGTTTGTGCTGCAGCACTGGCGTCCGCCGCCGCTGCTTGCGCTGTTTGCAGGCGTTCGTATTCAGGTGCTTGGGTGTCGGCTTCGGCTTTCGCTTTGATAAGCTCATCAAGCTGTTGCTTCAGGCCACTCAGGGCCGTCCGCCGCGCAGATGGCCGGTGGAAGGCATCCGCCTCTTCCCGGATAGCCTCAAGCGTTTCGCTGAAGCCGGAAAGTCCAGCACTGGCACCGTAGAGAATGCGCCCAAAATCGCCCTTGGCCGCGATCAATCCCTTACCGCCTTCCGATAACGATGCTTCATTCAGCGAAAACATTGCCTGATAGGCATCGCGGTCGAGACTACCGAATGCGACCGCGAAAGGGTCTATTCCAACCGGCTGACCGTCAGCATCCAAGAGGTCATTCTTCTGCCGCTTAATGCGGGTAAGCGAAATTTCCTCGCCGTCCGTCTCAATCACGCCATCAAGCTGCATCGTGGCAGGGGCGTGCTTGAAGTTAAATGTGCTCATCCTTGGGATGCCAAAGAAAAGGTCTAGCAGTCCGGCATAAATCGTGGACTTTCCCGCCTCGTTCGGCCCGTAGACGATATGCAAATCCGGCCCAGCGCTTGGCTGTGGGCCAAAATCCAGGGCGAAATCCGTGAATTTGCCGAACCGGGTCAAGCCTAGGCGCTGAATACGCATCAGTCTTCTACCGACGGTGGGGCGGCGAGGCGCGCTAACACATCCTGCGCGCCCGCTTCGCCAAGCGTCGTAGCGATCGCGGCCATCTTCGTTTCGTCGGCGCCAAAGGCGTCCCGCGCGGCTAACGGCAAGGCTTTAAGCAGATCGTCTAGTGCTAACCGCGCTTCCCGTTGGAACTCTGGCTTCAGAGCGATCTCTTGCATCAGCGTAGCAAGTTCAGGAATGGCACCGCTCGCTGTGTCCATTCGGGTGATTGGGGCGGTACAGTCTATCTCCAGCGACTCAATCCAGGTGTCTGCGGCCAATTGCCGGGCTTGTTCCTCCAGGAGTTCTGCGTCGCGGCGAAGGCGCCAAGCGAGCGGCGTGGCACCGCTTATCAGCAAGCGTGTGATCAGATGGTTAGATTTTTTGGCGGCACTGGCGGCATCTAATGCGACGTTGATTGCGTCCTGGGCTTCTCCCCATTCCTCAATGCCTGACAAATCAACCGGGGTTTGGGCGAATTCGGCGACGCTCAAAAAGCGTTCATCCAGGGTTAGTGTGCCGCCGTCATCGACCTGCGCCAGGGTCACAGATTTGGGGCCAGCCTCATTCACATGGCGCCCCTGGGGAATGCCGGGCATCACAATTGCTGGGTGGTCCCGATAGACTTGGCGCTTATGGATATGGCCAAGCGCCCAATAGTCGAACCCATGCGCTGCAAGTTCAGCTGTTGCAGCGGGGGCGTATACGTCATGGCCTTCAGCGCCATCGGGGCTTGTATGCAACATCCCAATATTAAACCGGTCTGGTAGCGGTTTGGCGAAACGCGGCAACAGGCTCTCAGGGACGTGTCTGTCCGGGAAGCTTGTGCCATGGATCGCAACGCGCTTCTCCGGCAGGTCCAGCACCTCGGCAGTGCGGGTGCTGTAGGTCTGCACCAGATCAGGCAGCGACAGCCGCTTTGTAATGCCAGATTTTGCATCATGGTTGCCGCGGATCAGGCATACGTGGATGCCGGCATCGGTCAAGCGCCGCAGTTCCGCACCCAGAAAGGCTGCGGTTTTCATTGATGTTTGGTCGCCATCATATAAATCACCGGCGATCAGCAGCGCATCAACATGTTCTTCCAGGCAAAGGTTGATGATGTTCCGAAATGTCTGTCGGGTCGCTGTTTGAACCAGCGCAGCCAGGTCAGCGTCCCGCATCGCCAGGCTTTTCAGCGGCGAGTCTAGGTGGATATCAGCGGTGTGGACGAAGCGGAATGCCATCGGGCCGTTATAGCGCCTGCTCGATCCATTTGGCATGGGCCAGCATAGCATCATCCCCGTGCAACGGACCGAGGACCTGCAGGCCCATCGGCATGCCGTTCGGGCCAGTGAAGACAGGCAGTGTCACGCATGGCAGGAAGAGCGGCGTCCATACAGCGCCAACGGCAGCGGACCCCGTGGCATCTATACCAAGCGGCGCCTCACCGAGTGCTGATGGCGTCAGGATAACGTCAACGTCTGCGAACAGCCCTGGCAGCATCGCTTGGCAGCGATACATATGAGCCAGGGCGAATTTATAGTCTGCCAAGGTGGTCCCGAGGCCGTCTTTGATGCGGCCATCCCGCAAGCGCTGGCTGATCTGGTTCCAGTGCTGATCAATCTCAAATGCGAAATTGCGCGCGAATTCGTAAGCGGAGATTGGCCGATGGGTATCGGGCAGGCTCGCGAATTCCGGCGGTAGCGTGATGTCTCGGACGGATGCACCCGCAGCCTCCAACCGGGATGCGGCGGCGTCGATTTCATTGCGAAGGGCTGGGTCTACGTCCTCCCACACCAGATCACGGCAAATACCGATGCGGGGCTTTGCGGCCTCTAGCTTCGGCACCGGTGAACGCAGCAGGACGGCGCGGAGGAGGGCGATATCGTCTAGGCTTCGTGTGATGAGGCCGAGCCGGTCAAATGTGCCTGCAGCCTCCCGCACGCCTGACATGCGGAAATCGCCCTGGGTCGGACAATAGCCGTGGACGCCGCAGAACGCGGCGGGCCGGATCGTCGATTGCGTGGTTTGCGTGCCATAAGCCAGTGGTGCCATACGCGCCGCGACTGCAGCCGCAGACCCAGAGGAAGACCCGCCTGGCGTGCGCGCTGTATCGAGCGGATTAGCAGTCTCATTCGGGCTCAGATTGGCGAATTCGGTCGTAACGGTCTTGCCCATCAGCAATCCGCCTGCTGCGCGCGCCATGGCGATGGGGGATGCATCCGCGAACGGCTGTGCGCCCTTATATATGGGCGAGCCATAGCCGGTTGGCATGTCATGGCTATCAATGATGTCCTTCGCGACGAAGGGAACACCATGGAGCGCGCCTGTGGCCGATCCTTGGTCCAATGCACGCGCTACGTCCAGCACTTGGTCTGGGTTCAGGTATGCAAAAGCGTGGACGGTTGGCTCTAGCGCCGCTGCTTTCTCCAGGCAGCTCCTGGCGAGTGCTTCGGCTGTGAGGGACCCGGCGCTGATGGCAGCGGCGGCCTGGGTCGCAGTCAGGTCATGGGGCTGCATGGGATTAGCCTACAATGCCGATTTGCCAGGGAATAAATTCGTGGCGGCCAAGGTCCAGCAGCTCGCTTTTGGTTGGCTTGCCGCTGGCTGTATCCAGGAAGTGCTGGAAGATTTCCTGGCCCATGGCTTCCATATCCGCGTCGCCGTCCAGCACCTTGCCGCAGTTGATGTCCATATCTTCCTCAAGCGCACGGAACATCGGGCTGTTGGTGGCAAGCTTGATGGATGGCGTTGGTTTGGCACCGAAGCAGGACCCGCGCCCGGTCGTGAACGCGACTAGGTTAGCGCCGCCTGCGATCTGGCCAGTGGCGGAGCAGGGGTCAAAGCCTGGTGTGTCCATGAACACGAAGCCGGATTGGTTCACCCGCTCTGCATATTCATAAACCGCCATCAATGGCCCCGTGCCACCCTTCATGGCGGAACCCAGGGATTTTTCTAGAATATTGGCGAGGCCGCCCTTCTGGTTGCCGGGGCTGACGGTGCCGTTGATTTGCACGTCACGCCCGACAGCATAAATATCCTTCCACCAGCGAATGCGTTCGATCAGCCTCTCGCCAATCTCTACCGTGGCGGCGCGGGCAGTCAGCGTGTGCTCAACGCCGTAGATTTCAGGTGTTTCTGAAAGAATGCCGGTGCCGCCATGGCGGGCCAGAATGTCAATCGCGCGGCCAAGGCTTGGGTTCGCGGTGATGGACGAAAACGCATCCGATCCGCCGCATTGCAAGCCAACTTTGATATGCGCGGCAGACGCTTCCTCACGCGTGCATGTGTTTGCTTCTGCCAGCATTTCTTCAACAATGGCAATGCCACGCTCTATGGTTTTGCGGGTGCCGCCTTGCTCCTGCATGATCATGGTGCGGAGGTTTGGGGTTTCTGTCAGGTCTTCCGCGGCGAACAACCCGCCCACCTGGCAACGCTCGCAGCCAAGGCCAACAACCAGCGCGCCCGCCACATTGGGGTGCTGGATATAACCGGACAGCGTGCGGTGCAGCAGGTCCATCGGCTCACCTGTCATTTCCATGCCGCAGCCCATGGCATGGGCGAACGCGGCGACGCCATCGACGTTTGGGTATGCCGCCAATCGTTCCTTGGTGAAGTGATCCGCAATGGCGTGAACAACTGTCGCCGAGCAGTTTACGGTCGATACAATGGCGATGAAGTTCCGGGTGCCGACCCGCCCATCGCTGCGCTTATAGCCTTGGAAGGTCGCGCGCTCGGCTTCCGGCAGTTCCGTTACTGGCTTGAACTTGGTCGCATAGGCGTAATCGCGATCAAATTCCTGGAAGGCGATATTGTGATTGTGCAGCATCTCACCGACCTGTAGGTCCCGCGCTGCAAAGCCAATGATCGTGTTGTATTTCAGGATCGCTTCGCCCTCTGCGATATCCCGAACGGCGACCTTATAGCCCGGCGGCACAATTTCGCGCGTACGCACATTCATACCCGGCAGTGCAACGTCCGCCTCAAGTTCCCGCCGCGCCACCGCCACATTGTCATTTTCGTTGAGGCGAATGATGGGCGGATTCGTATCAGCGTCGAGCATGGGGCGGTCCTTTAGAGCGGTGTGGCATCGTAGTCGATGATAGTGGCGGAAAGCGGGTCTGTTTCCAACACGGCGCAGCTTAGGCGGCGGCCGTTGGAGCTGTCACGGGCGTCACCGGCGGAACCGGGGTTGATGATCAGGGTATTGTTGAGGGTCTGGATGGTTTGGCGGTGGGTGTGGCCGTACATCACGACGTCTGTGTCTGTATCGCCAAAGCGCGCCATTTCCCGGTTTTCGGGGATGATGTAAGCCCCGCGCGGCTCCCAGGGTGTGGAATGGCAGAGGTGCAGGCGGCGGCCATCCAGCACGATATCGCGGCGGAGTGGTTGGTCCGCCAGCCAAAGCGCGTGGTCTTCATCGATCGTTGGTGCGGCCCTGGCACGGACGCCGCCAATCCCGAAGAACGTCTCCTCATGATTGCCCTGAATAACCAGAGCGTCCTGGGTGCGGAGCTCTGCCACGACTTCATTTGAAAACCGGTATTCAAAGATGCTGTCGCCAAGGCACAGCAGCTGATCGATCTCACCCATAACGTCGAGAGCGGATTTAAGGCCAGCGATATTGCAGTGGATGTCCGAAACAATGCCAATCCGCATAGCCGCTTTAGACCGCTTTCTTCGGGAAAAAGACGGCTTCGATTTTATGGCCATCAAGGTCGCGGATGAAGGCCCCGATATATGTTGTAACTTCGGCTTTCCGTGGTCCCGGCGGGCCGTCGCATTGACCACCGCCAGCCAGTGCGGCGGCGTGGAATGCGGTTACGGCGTCGGCGTCCGGCGCGCGGAGGCAGATATGCGTTCCGGTGTTTTGCGGCTCTGGCGGTGCATCCGGGCGGCTGTTCAACCAGAATTCCGGATATTTGCGGCCAAATCCAACGGTGGCTTCACGATCAACAAACCGGTTTAGGCCGAGCGGTGCGAGCACAGCCTCATAGAACGTAGCACTTGCGTGAAGGTCCCGGACTTGGATGGAGACGTGGTCGATCATGAAGCAATGCCTTTCGGGCGCTGTGCGAAGCGACGGATAGCTGCGATGGACAGAAACGGGCAGGTCGTCTCTGATAATAGATAAGCTTACCTATTCCGGCGTTGGGGTCGAGGGCGTCTCATGTCGATTATTAATCTTTGGCGGACTGGCGGGCTTGTGCTGGCCATCGGCTTTCTGACGCTGTTCATCGGTGGTGGCGGGCGTCATGGCATCGGTCTGGTTCTGAAGCCAATGGCGGAGGATTTGAATTGGGACCGGGGGCTGTTGGGCGCAGTCATCGCTCTGTTCATGGTTGCCACCGCGTGCACGATGGTCGCTGTCGGGCGGTTAGCTGACAGATTTCCGCCAGCGTGGATATTGGGCGGAGGGTTTATCGTTAGCGCCATTGGCATTGGCTTGATGGGCTTGGCGACTGCACCTTGGCAGGCATTCCTGCTCTACGGTGTCATATTCGCTGCGGGTAATGGTGCTGTGTCGATCACGCCGGTTGGGGTGATGATTACGCGGCGGTTTGGTGCGAATGCTGGCTTGGCCAATGCCGTGGCGATATCTGGCATGGGGCTTGGGCAATTAGCGATCTTGTCTGGCTTGTCCTTCGTCCTGGACGCGACTGGGTGGCGGGACGTATTCTTTTGGCTGGGGGCGATCAACCTAGCTGTCGTGCCTGTGATTGTTCTGGCGCTTCGCCGTGAAGCTGCGGGCCATATCCAGCCGGCCAGAGACGTCAGCGGTATGACTGTGCCAGAGGCGGCGCGAACACCCGGGTTCTGGCTGTTGCTGGTGGTGTTTGCGCTCTGCGGTATTCAGGACTTCTTCGTGTCCGTGCATGTGGTGGCGTTTGCGCTGGATGAAGGTGTCGGCGCGCTATTTGCCGGGAACCTGCTGGCATTCATGGGGCTGGCTGGATTGGTCGGCGTGCTACTGGCGGGCGTTTGGTCGGACAAAGTTGGGCCAGCATGGCCGACAGCCGCGTGTTTCGTCCTTCGCCTCGTGATCTTTGGCGTTATTAGCGTGCTGAAGGATCCTGCGCTGATCGCCGGGTTCGCACTGCTGTTCGGCCTGACATATTGGGTGACGGCACCGCTGACGGTGATCTTCGTGCGCGGCCTATTTGGTGCGCGGAACCTTGGTGGGCTCTCTGGCCTCGTCACGTCAACCCATCACATTGCTGGCGGCCTTGGCGCATGGGCCGGGGCAGCATTGTTCGATCTGGAAGGCGACTACCAGACCGTATTCATCGCCATGGTCGTTATATCGCTTGCGGGCGCTGTGCTTAGCCTCAGGCTGCGTTGAACGGTGGCGCGGTGCGCTTCAGGAAGTCGATGACGCTATCGGCGAACATGTCATTCTTGTCACCGGCCACCATGTGCGCTGCATTCTTGACGTTCACATATTCCGCATGGGGAACCTGCTTCAGGAAGGATTGGGCACCATCCTCGCTCAACACATCAGATAAGCCACCACGCACTAAGAGCGTTGGAACAGTCAGCCTGTCTGCGGCAAGTGATAGGCGTTCCCGATAAGGCGTCACGCCAGATGCGTTAGCGCGCGCCTGTCTGCGCTTCGGGTCCCAATGCCAGACATATTTGCCGTTAGCACCGATCCGCACGTTTTTCGCCAGACCATCCAGCTTGCGTGGCCTTTTGCGATGCGGCTGGTAATTGGCAATGGCTTCCGCCACTTCTTCTAAGCTGTCGAATCCGTCGGGCTTCTGGTTCATAAAAGCCTGGATTTTGGCGACACCGTCTGGCTCCACCTTCGGCGCGATATCCACCAGCACCAGTGCGGCGGCATCAATCAACCCATTGCCGACACCCAGCAGACAGGTGCCACCGCCCATGGATGCGCCGGCGACCGCCGGTTTTTCTGCACCTTCGGCTTTCAGAACGGCTTGCAGGTCTTCGACCATCTTCTCGCCGGTGTAATCGTCAGCGTTGTCGGCCCAGCCGCTATCGCCATGGCCGCGCGCATCAAAGGCGATGGCGCGGTATCCAGCGGCTGCCAGTGTCTCGCCAGTGTTTTTCCAGGCATGGCGGGTTTGTCCGCCACCGTGCAGCAGCGTAACGATACGGCGACCGGGGTTACCCCAGGCGTCACCTGCGATCTCAAGGCCATCTGCGCCTGGCCATGTAAGCATAGGGACGGGCGTGCCGGGAAGTCTTTCGCCTGCGCTCATTCGTTCGGGTCTCTGTATGGGGGATCAGGAAATGTGGAATACGACGCCGCCGATTGTGACGCTATGCGCGCCTGTCGGCAATCCGCGCGCTTTGGCGGCGGTGATTATAGCGGCTGGGTCCTTGGCAGTGATTTGTAATGCGATCAGCCCATCGCCCCGGCCGTCCCGTGCTTCAGTGAACTTGATTGCGCCGTTGTCCAAGGGGATGGAGAGGTTTGCAGCGACAGGCTTGTCCAAAATTTCACCCCATCGGGCAGCCAGGGCCACTGGGTTCTGGCTTTGAATAATGGCGGATGTCATGCCGACGGCACCTGATGTGCGCATAGATTTTTCCCAATCATTGCCCGCTGGATGCCAGGGGCCGTTTGGCGTTCCGTCTGCTTGCTGATCAACTTCAAGCATGCATCCCCCTGTATCCTTCGGGTGTAATTGCGTGCCATCGAAGTCGCCATAATCCATAGCATTGGCGATACGCACCCCAAGTGCCTGATAGTGCGCACGCCTACGATCTGCATCATCGCACTGTAGAATGACGATATACCCGCCATCGCCACCACGTCGCTCTATATAGCGCCCGGCGGCTGTGCCTTCCCGGGTGGGGGCCACGACTTCCAGGAAATCCCGGCCAATTGGTAGCAATGCGTTTTCCAGGCCGTATTCGGCCACTGCAGGATCGTGGAAGCATTCATCCAGCTGCAATACGGCTTTGATATCCTCCACCACTGGGCGGAGTTCGCTGGCGACGAGGCAAATTTGGCGAAGGCGGAGCATGGCTTATCGTCCCTGAAATACGGGCGCACGCTTTTCAACGAACGCCTTTGCAGCTTCGGCGTGGTCCTCTGTCATGCCGCATCGGGCATGGTGAAGGGCTTCAAGATCAAGCGACGCTGCAAGCGTGCCTGTCTCTGCCGCATTCAGGTTACGCTTGATATGCGCCAGCGCAATCCTAGGGCCGCTCGCGAGCTTTGCCGCAAAGGCCTGGGTTTCAGCTGCAAGGTCATCTGCTTCATACAAACGGTTGACGATACCAAGCTGCAAGGCTTCATCCGCCAGCACGGTGGGGGAGGCCAGATACAACTCCTTGGCTTTGGCAGGCCCAACCAATTGGGTCAAAAACCAGGTGCCACCAAAGTCGCCAGATAGGCCGACGCGGGCGAAGGCCGTCACGATCTTTACGCTGGGGTCAGCCATCCGCATATCGCAGGCAAGTGCCAAGGAAAGCCCGGCACCAGCGACTGGGCCGCGTACCATGGCGATGGTTGGTTTGGGGATGTCATGCAACAGCCGGGACACCTCCATCCGTCGACGCAAGGGGTCAAGCCGCGCTTCCATTGTGGGCGCGCGTTCAGACCCACCAGACATCGCCTTAACATCCCCACCAGCGCAGAATCCACGCCCGGCACCGGTCAGCACAATAGCACCGACATCATCATCCGCCGCGGCCTCCAGCACGCGATCGTAGATGCTTTGAAGCATGGCACCGGTTACAGCGTTCAGGCTGTCAGGGCGGTTCAGGGTGATGGTTAGGACACCGTCCTTGTGGGTGCCGAGCAGTGTGCCGTCAGCATCTTTCCAATTCGTCGTCATGAGATCGCTCGCTTCGTGATGTGCAGAATGTCTACGCAGCTTAATGACTTGGCAATTGATCACAACGGTCACCAGGCCTGCTGATCGGCGTCTGTCTAAGCTTTGATGGATGCATTTTCCGAAATCGAGCACGGCCGGAGATGTGGAATTTCGGCGATTAGGCGATGCCTAAATGGGCTGTTAGGGCATTTTGGAATAAATCTAAAAAGAGAGTGAAAAGGTTAATAATTCGGCAATTGAAAAAAACTGCCATCAAATTTCGTTGACGAGTCAATGAATGCTTTAACGCGAGTAAAAAACACAATGAATCTACAGAGTCGAGTGGGTTGGAAAAATTCGTTGATTAATCAAGTAGGTTTGGGTGGTTTAGTACGGAAAGCATATTAATGGTTGTGGCAAGACTTATTAATCTCTCGTTAACTAATTCAAAAATCAGGCAGGAAAAGGCTCGGAAAATGGCAATCATAAATGGTGCAGGAAATGACGAGACCATCAATGGCACGATTGATGATGATACGATCCGTGGCGGTGCCGGGGCTGACCAGATCCTGGGTAATGACGGCAATGACGACCTTCGCGGCCAGGACGGTGACGACCTGCTGCGCGGTGAGATCGGCGACGATGTTCTGCTAGGCCAAGACGGCGATGATGATCTTGATGGTGGTGCCGGCACAGACATCCTGCGCGGTGGTGTTGGTAACGACACTTATCGGCTGAGTGACGCTGGAGCAGCCCCACTGAAGTGGTCCACCCACTGGGATAGTATTTATCCCATCGAAGGAGGATCAGAATATGGCAGGCAAGCGAGATAAACCTGAAGAGATCGTGGCGAAGCTGCGCCAGGTCGAGGTGCTACAGGGCCAA
>CALLKY010000117.1 GCA_938083135.1 uncultured Alphaproteobacteria bacterium
CTCACCCTGCCCTCTCCCCCCGTTGGGGGGAGAGGGTTCTAGAAGAAAGGAACGCGGCTTCCGTGAGGGTCTCCTCTCCCGCCCCCAATGCACGTATGGTGGGGGGAGAGGGATCAGGGTGAGGGGGCCGTCAGCGGGTCGGACACCACCGCCGCCTCAGTCCCGCAAATCATCCCAGAAATCTTTGACCTTGCCGAAGAAGCCTTCGGCTTCGGGGCTGGTATTGCGGCCTTTACCGGCTTCCTCGAACTCTTCCAGCAGTTCTTGCTGGCGCTTGTTCAGGTTCACTGGGGTTTCGACCAGCGCTTCCACATACATGTCACCGCGATTTTTCTGATTGAGGACACTCATGCCCTTGCCGCGCAAGCGGAACCGCCGACCTGACTGGGCCCCTGCCGGAATGGATATCCGGGCGCGGGAGCCATCGACAGTGGGGCATTCGATCTGCCCACCAAGGGCGGCTGTCGTCATCGGGATCGGGGCGCGGCAGTAGATGTCGGCACCGTCGCGCTCAAACAAGCGATGCGGCTTCATGACGATGAAAATATAAAGGTCACCGGTGGGCGCGCCACGCATGCCGGCCTCACCCTCACCCGACAACCGAATACGCGTGCCGTCATCAACCCCTGCCGGAATGTTGACCTGCAGCGTTTTTTCACGCCGGACGCGACCCTGGCCCGCACAGGATTTGCAGGGATCAGAAATCATCTGGCCCTGGCCCTGGCAGGTGGGGCAAGTGCGCTCAACGGTGAAGAAACCTTGGCTCGCACGCACACGACCAGCCCCACCGCAAGTGGAGCAGTTGACCGGATGTGCGCCATCTTCAGCGCCAGACCCCTGGCAGCTTTCGCAGGATCCGAAGGTCGGTACTTTGATTTCAGCCCGCTTGCCCGCATAGGCTTCTTCGAGCGAAATTTCCATGTTGTAGCGCAGGTCAGCGCCACGCTGTCCGCCACGCCTGCCGCCGCCACGGCCCATTTCACCAAATACTTCCTCGAAAATATCGGAGAAGGATGAGGTGAAGTTGAAGTCAAATCCGCCGCCGCCCTGGCCACCGCCACCGCCGCCTTGCTGGCTTTGCATGAAGCGGTCATGGCCCATGCGATCATAGGCAGCGCGTGCGTCAGCGTCCTTCAGGACCTCATACGCCGCGTTGACTTCTTTGAATTTTTGCTCGGCTTCGGCGTTGTCCGGGTTGCGATCCGGGTGAAATTCCATCGCCTTCTTGCGATAAGCCGATTTCAGATCGCCTTCACTGGCGCCACGGTCCACGCCGAGCATCTGGTAGAAATCTTCGGCCATCAGAAAAACCCGCGTCCAAAAATGAAAGGAAACAGCGCCGGCCCGGCATTTACGCCAGGCCGGTCGCCATCATGACATCCAGGATGCGTTAAGCCGACTTCTTCTGGTCGTCGTCCTTGACCTCTTCGAAGTCAGCATCGACGACACCGTCGTCTTCCTTCGCCTGGGGCGCTTCTTCGGCCCCCATGCCCATGTCAGGACCATCGCCACCGGCCTCTGCCTGGGCTTCCTTGTACATGGCCTCACCAAGCTTCATGGAGGACTGGCTCAAGGCTTCAATTTTCGCCTTGATGTCTTCCAGATCTTCGCCTTCTTTGGCTTCATTCAGCGCAGCAATATCAGCTTCGATCGTGGCCTTCTCTTCCGGAGAAACCTTATCGCCGTGTTCGGCCACGTTCTTTTCTGCCTGATGGACAAGGCTGTCAGCCTGGTTGGTCACTTCGACCAGTTCACGCCTCTGCTTATCCGATTCTGCGTTGGCTTCAGCTTCCTGGACCATGCGATCAATGTCCTCATCCGATAGGCCACCTGAGGCCTGGATGCGGATCGTTTGCTCTTTATTGGTGGCCTTATCCTTAGCGCCAACCTGCACGATGCCATTCGCGTCAATATCGAACGTCACCTCAACCTGCGGCATGCCACGGGGTGCGGGCGGAATGCCAACCAGGTCAAACTGGCCAAGCATCTTGTTGTCCGCCGCCATTTCACGCTCGCCCTGGAACACGCGGATGGTGACCGCGTTCTGATTGTCCTCAGCGGTGGAGAAGGTCTGGCTCTTCTTGGTCGGGATCGTGGTGTTGCGGTCGATCAAACGTGTGAACACGCCGCCGAGGGTTTCAATGCCGAGCGACAGAGGTGTCACGTCAAGCAGCAGCACGTCTTTGACGTCGCCTTTGAGCACGCCGGCCTGAATGGCAGCACCGATGGCAACAACCTCATCCGGGTTTACGCCGGTGTGGGGCTTGCGGCCGAAGAATTCTTCAACGACTTCAAACACCTTCGGCATACGCGTCATGCCACCAACGAGAACAACCTCATCAATCTCACTGGCTTTAAGGCCAGCATCCTTGAGGGCCTGCTTGCAAGGCTCGAGGGTGCGCTGCACCAGATCGCCGACAAGCGCTTCAAGCTTGGCGCGGGTCATGGCGATGTTGAGGTGCTTCGGGCCAGACTGATCAGCTGTGATGAACGGCAAGTTCACATCCGTGGATGTCGCGGAGGACAGCTCAATCTTCGCTTTTTCCGCCGCTTCCTTCAGCCGCTGCAGGGCCATCCGGTCTTTGCGGATATCGACGCCCTGGTCTTTCTGGAACTCTGACGCGAGGTATTCGATGATCGTGTTGTCGAAATCCTCACCGCCCAAATGGGTGTCACCATTGGTGGATTTCACTTCGAAGACGCCGTCGCCGATCTCCAGGATCGAGACGTCAAACGTGCCGCCGCCGAGGTCATAGACCACGATGGTGCCGCCGTCTTTCTTGTCGAGGCCATAGGCAAGCGCCGCCGCCGTTGGCTCATTGACGATACGCAGCACATCAAGGCCGGCAATCTTGCCAGCGTCTTTCGTTGCCTGGCGCTGGGCATCATTGAAGTAGGCCGGGACCGTAATAACGGCCTCGGAAACGGTTTCACCAAGAAAGGATTCCGCGGTTTCCTTCATCTTCTGCAAGATGTAGGCGGAAACCTGGCTGGGTGCGTGCTTCTTGCCATGGGATTCAACCCACGCGTCGCCATTATCGCCCTTGACGATATGGAACGGGGCCTGGCCCACTTCCTTCTGCACGATGGGGTCATCAAAACGACGGCCCATCAGGCGCTTAATTGCATAAAGCGTGTTTTCTGGGTTAGTGACGGCTTGGCGCTTGGCGGATTGCCCAACCAGCTGTTCGCCGTCTTTCACAAACGCCACCATGGATGGTGTGGTGCGTGCGCCTTCTGCGTTTTCAATGACGCGGGCGTTTGCGCCCTCCATAACGGCGACGCAGGAATTTGTCGTGCCAAGATCAATGCCAATAACTTTGGCCATGGTAATCTCCTCATGCGGCGAGCCCCCGCTTGAACGCCTGCCATAAGCAGCACGCCCGTTCAGGACCCCCTGAATACCGCGCACATATGCAGTGCAAACGGTTTGATTGGTGATGATACACAGCGGAAAACTCCGCCGGTTAGCCGACATATAGGAAGGCCTGCGCCCGCCCGCAAGAACCGGGTGGCCAGAATCTCATCTATTTATGTAGGAATTTCGGGCAAATGCGCGCCGTTGTCAGGCAGAATGCAGCAGCCATGATCATATCCGCCAGCTACCGCACAGACGTACCCGCATATTATCGCGACTGGTTCTTGAACCGGCTGGCGGCAGGCTATGCGGAGGTCCGCAATCCCTATAGCGGCAAAGCGGCGCGGATATCCCTGGCACCAGACGCCGTATCCGGCTTCGTTTTCTGGACCCGAAACCCAGCACCATTCACCGGCGGATTTGAAGCCGTTGCAGCGCGCGGCACACCGTTCATCATCCAAATGACAATCACAGGCTACCCGCGCGCTCTTGAGCCCGGCGTTCTGGATACAAATTCCGCAATCGCCGCATTCCTTGATTTGGCAAAAACATGGGGACCACGGGCTGCAGTCTGGCGCTACGACCCCGTACTGATAAGCGATATAACCAACACGGATTGGCATTTTCAGAACTTCGCGAAACTGGCAGCAGCGATAGAGGGTGCGACGGACGAAGTCGTGTTGAGCCACGCCCATATCTACCGGAAAACTTCACGCAATCTGGACAAGGCAGCAGAGGCGACGAATTTCAGCTGGCACGACCCCACGGACGCAGCCAAGCGCACATTACTCGCCAAGCTGGCTGACGTCGCCGGCACCCATGGCATGACACCAAGCCTTTGCGCGCAAGCGGACCTCCTGTCCGGTAGCCTTGCCCCTGCCCGCTGCATCGACGCAAAGCGCCTTTCAGATGTGGCTGGCACGCCTATTCGATCCCGCCAACGCGGCCAGCGCCCCGGCTGCCTTTGCGCCGAATCCCGCGACATCGGCCGCTACGACACCTGCGCCCAAGGCTGCGCCTACTGCTACGCCAACCAAAGCCGTGCGGCAGCGACGCGCAATGTGCAGGCCCACGATCCCCTGAGCGAAAGGCTCTAAGCGAACACCCAACCTTAAGCTCTCCTTTACCCCGGCGCGGGCATTCTGGACACTGAACTAAAGCGGCTGAGTGCCGGTTACGGGAGGGGTATTGACCCCATGGCTTATTGCCTGATTGTTGATGATTCCAGGGTTGTCCGCGCCGTTGCGCGCCGCATCCTGGAAGAGCTCAAGTTCGATGTCGATGAAGCCGAGAATGGCCAAATCGCGTTGGACCGCTGCGGCGCTGACATGCCGGACCTGGTGCTGCTCGACTGGAAAATGCCTGTGCTCGACGGACTGGGCTTTCTGAAGGAATTGCGCGCACGGCCAAACGGCAATACGCCAAAGGTGGTGTTCTGCACTGCTGAAAGCGACCTGCCGAGCATCCAGGCCGCCATTGATGCGGGTGCGGACGAATACATCATGAAGCCGTTCGATCAGGAAATCGTGCAGTCCAAGCTAACGGAAGCTGGCATTATCTAACGGCTGCTTCTGCCACCGCACCCAAACAAAAAGCCCCCCAATCCGCTGCAGGATTGGGGGGCTTTTTGCTATCTGGATAAAGTGATGATCAACCAGGTGAGCGCCGGTCTGACGTGAGGGTTGCGACGCTGCGGCGGAAGGGACCGCGGTCTGGGTTCGTGCCCGGCGTTGGCAGCAGCGGACGGATGGCCGCCAGCTTATTGGCGTGTGTGCTTTCCCAATCATCCGTCAGCAGCCCGCCTGTATCCCCAGAATTTGGGTTCCAGGACCAATAGGTCCACGCGACCCGGCCTTCTGCGACTGGGCGCTTCAGGAACGCGATCAGGGCTTTCATCCACGCACGGTCCCCCGCCGTTTTCATATGGGAGCCGAATTCACCAATCAGCACCGGTGCCTCCTGTTGTTCAAACAGGAATGCCCAATGTTTCCGCCATACATTCGGCAGGTTCTTGGTGAAATTCCGCCCCTTCAGCCAGGGCTGCGGATAGACAGATGCGGGATAAACATGGGTCGAGTAGACCAGCCGATTGGGCCGGTCGAGCCGGATCGGCTTCTGCCTGGCCCCGGCTAAATTGCCGCCATCCCAGTAATGCGTCCCGGCGGCTTTCGCCACGCCCTCAATAATAATCAGCCATTTGGAATTGGCCGCCAGAACGGCATTGCCGCCCCGTGTCGCCGCGCGCCGCCAGTCATTCCGGCCGCCGCCGCCCCAACGCGCCGCATTGTGCGGTTCGTTGAAAAGATCGAGGCCAATGACAGCCGGATGGTTCTTGTAGCGCTTGGCGACAAACACCAGGTCCTGCACCCACTGGTCTTCGCTGAACGTGGCGGAGTGCCAAAGGCCGGAATCCTCTGCGCCATGGCCAGATGTGATCCGGTGATTATCCAGCAGCACGCGCATGCCGATAACGCCAGCATAGGCCACGATCTTATCCATGATCTCCAGGCCTGAAAGGCCCTTCAGGTCACTGTTCTTATAAAAGTCGATGCCATTCGGCTCTTTCTTGGAACGCAGCAGTGCGTTGGAATAGGGCAAGCGGATGATGTTGAAGCCAAGGTCTTTCATCTGCCCCATCATCTGGCGCCAACCCCGTGTCCAAATGCCATGGGGGGCCAGGTTCGGCGTTTCCAGGCCAAACCAGTTCACGCCGTGCAGCCTAACGGGCCTGCCGGACGCATCAACGATCCGGCCATTGAGCGTCGACAACGGCCCAAGCGCGCCACCGCTGGAAGGTGCGGCCTGTGTTGTCGATGCACCTGGGCGGTATGCAGCAGATTGCACCCCATCATCATCTCGGATCACGGCCCGGGCCTGCCCCCGCGCGACCTGGGCACCATCGACACGACCAAGCAAGATATAGGCTGCTTCATCGCCTTCAAGGGTTTTGTCATCACGGATCGTCAAGACAATTTTGACCTCCGTCTCACCGGGCATCAACACCAGGTTTGGCGCGGGTGCCAGATAATCCACGCCTGCCTGGGCATCCCCGCCAGAAATCCGCAATGAGGCCATCACAGGCCACCGTGCCGGCCGGTCAAGCCGAGCAATGACAGTAACAGAGCCCGCACTTTCTTTCGCCTCGCCGTCCAAGAGCGTCAGACGCGGGCTACCGGCCGCATGCGCTGGTGCCGACACCGCGACACTGGCAAGCAACAGCAATCCTGCGGTCAGGGCAGCAAAGGGCAGACGATACTTCAGGCATGTGGTCATGGCGGGCCAATCCAGCTCTATTCAAAGCTGAATATGCCTGGAACGCCTTACAACACGCCTAAACCGTTCGCCGCAATTGTCCCTAAAATGCGCGCGAGTTTCGCCCGCGAGCCGTTAACCTTGATCAGTACACCACAACGCTGCGGATGCTTTCACCAGAATGCATCAGATCGAACGCTTTATTGATGTCTTCCAAAGGCATGGTGTGGGTGATCAGCGGATCAATGGAGACTTTGCCTTCCATATAGAGATCAACGATCTTCGGCACATCCGTCCGGCCGCGTGCGCCACCGAATGCAGACCCACGCCAAACCCGGCCTGTTACCAGCTGGAAGGGGCGGGTTGCAATCTCAGCACCCGCTGGTGCCACGCCAATGATGATGCTTTCGCCCCAGCCCTTATGGCAGGATTCAAGCGCTGCCCGCATGACTTCAACATTGCCGATGCACTCGAAAGTATAATCCGCGCCGCCCTGGGTCACTTCCACCAGGTGATTGACCAGATCGCCGTCAATCTTTTGCGGGTTCACAAAGTCCGTCATGCCGAATTGGGTGGCGAGCGGGACTTTGCTTTCATTGATGTCGACGCCAATGATCTGGCGCGCGCCAACCATTTTCAGGCCCTGGATCACGTTCAGGCCAATGCCGCCCAGGCCAAACACGATGGCGCGGGACAAAGGCTCAACCTTGGCTGTGAACATCACCGCACCAAGGCCCGTCGTGACGCCGCAGCCGATGTAGCAAATCTTGTCGAACGGCGCGTCTGGCCGCACTTTCGCCAGCGCGATCTCCGGCAGCACGCTGTAATTGGAGAACGTGCTGGTGCCCATATAATGCAGGATCTTCTCACCCTTATAGGAGAAGCGGCTGGTGCCATCCGGCATCACGCCCTGGCCCTGTGTCGTACGCACGGCCTGGCAAAGATTGGTTTTAGGGTTCAGGCAATATTCGCACGTCCGGCATTCCGGCGTGTAAAGTGGAATCACATGGTCGCCCGGTTTCAGCGTCGAGACGCCAGGACCGACCTCAACCACAACGCCAGCGCCCTCATGCCCTAAGATCGCCGGGAAAGCGCCTTCAGGGTCCGCGCCGGAGAGCGTGAACTCGTCCGTGTGACAAACGCCGGTCGCCTTCATCTCGACCAGCACTTCCCCCGCCTTCGGCCCCTCCAGATCAACCTCAACAATCTCCAGCGGTTTCCCCGCCTCAAACGCCACCGCGGCCTTTGTTTTCATCGCTTTGCCCTCACTCACGCCAAATTTTAAAACTCAGAAGAAACCGTACCCGCATTACCCGGCGGTGTCATCGCTGATTTCGATCCATCAAACATCATCCGGCGTCGGGCCATCCCATTCACTGCCGAGTGGGATGGTCGCGGGTTCATACGGCCAGAGGGTGGCCATGCGTTCACGTGCGCAGGCGCTTGGGCGGGGTTCAATCCGGCGAATGTGAAAGGCTTCGAAGGCGGGGAGGGCATATTCAGACTTCGGAAGTTTGGCAGTTCCAAATGCCCAATTCAACGCCTCAACACCGCGCCAGCGCAGGCCGGTTTCTCCACCTGGGCATCGCGCGAAGAAGTCCGCCATAAAGCCTGGCGCGCCAACGACATGGCAAACACGTTCGGTATCTTCGACACAGAACCAATCGCCGCTTGAATCAAACAAGACGATTTCGGACATTCCATAGGCGGTGTCACCGTAGGGGCCGGAAACATACGGATTACACATTAAATCCCGGCGCGGCAGCCATCGCCACGCGCGGTCTGCGATCCCGATATAAGGCGCGGATTCGCGCCAAGGATGGTCAAGGCCCCAAGCGGAGGGAAGAACGGTGTACATCCATTCAGTCTCACGCGCCTGGATAGTGGCCATTAGGCACGCACCATAGTCGATATCCATAATGTGCGCCGTCTTTGGTTGCCGTTGGATATCGTCCCAATACTCCGGGCCGCCCGGCAAAACAGCACCGATCCAATCGGACTGTTTCACCAGACCTAGTTCCGTATGCTCGACGATATACGTTAGCTTCGATGGATCGAACATCCGATCAATCAATGGCTGAACATCCCGGCGCGTTTCTTCAGCGTCTAATTCTTCTGTCCATTTAGTCGGCGCAGAGTTCCGGTATGGCCAACGTATCATGTTCCACGCTCCTCAAACCGTACTTTAAACTGGACCTTATTGAAGCTTCCCATTCCGAGTTCAACTGCCAATTCACTAGAGCATATTCGGTTCAGATTGGGTCATTTCGCCAGCCAGAACGCCTCGCTGGCTAGGAGCTGATCGCGCTGCAATGCGGGGCATCGCGAGCGGGCGGCGACAACGACCAGTGAGGCGTTCTGGCTGGCGAAATGACCCAATCTGAGCCGAATATGCTCTAGGTAGTTCGATGTGGGCGATATGGCCTCGAGCAGCGCCGAAGACGCGGAGGCGTTCAATGGGAGCGTCGCCGTCGAATTTGAGTTGCTTACCTTTGCCTGCGCGAGATACGACTAGTCCAGCCGCTGCCATCGTCTTTTTCGGGACGCGGACGACGGCCCCTAAAAGCGGAAATGTCAGAACCGTCTTACGAACCTTTGGCCATCAAACATCATCCGGCGTCGGCCCTTCCCATTGACTGCCGAGTGGGATGGTTGCCGGTTCATAGGGCCAGAGGGTGGCCATGCGTTCACGTGCGCAGGCGCTTGGGCGGGGTTCAATCCGGCGAATGTGAAAGGCTTCGAAGGCGGGGAGGTTCAAATCGGCTGGTATGATGTGTTTTGCATCAAATTTATGCACCGCCTCCACCCCCCGCCAACGCAGGCCCGTCTCACCGCCAGGGCAACGCTGAAAGAAGTCCGCCATAAAAATAGGCGAACCAGCCATATAGCAATCATATTCAGTATCCTGCACACAAACCCATTGTGCGGTTGAGTCGAACACGACAGAAGGAGAATCAGCGCGGAGCGCGTGACCGTTTAGGCCGGATACATACGGGCTTTGGACAAACTCTCTGCGCGGCGGCCAGCGCCAGGCGCGATCGGCGACGTTAGTGCAGCGATACTTGCGCGTACCATGCCCAACCGGGAGCTCAGTGCCCCATGCGCCCGGTAGAACCGTATACATCCACGTTGGCGCGTGGGCTTGGACCGCCTCGATGAAAGGCAGGCCGTAGTCGACATGCAGAAGATGCGCGTATTCTGGGACCGGCTCAGACAGATCCCAGGATTCCGGCCCGCTTGGCAGAACGGCACCAATCCAGTCAGCCTGTTTCAGAAACCCCAGTTCGGTGAAGCCAACCGTATACTTCAGTTTCGAATCGTCAAAGATTCGGTCGATCAGCGGCTGGACCTCCCGCTGTGTCTCCTCAGCATTCAATTCCTCCACCCAGGTGCCATCGTCGCAATCCCAACGTTGCATCTCTGACTCTCCTGTGAAGCGCACCTAGAGCGGATTGAGCGGCAATTGAATCATTAGGGATTCCGTTTGGCGTTATTTTGTGATTCATCATGAGGGCTGGTGAAGGAGGCCAGCCTGCATGGCCAAAGCCCTCTCTGTCGATCTTCGCCGTCGCGTCGTAGAT
>CALLKY010000118.1 GCA_938083135.1 uncultured Alphaproteobacteria bacterium
TCAGAAAAGCCGCCGCCCGTAATCTCCCAGATCTCTGGGACGCCATCCGAGACGCCATCGACGACCTCACGCCAAACGACTGCAGGAGCTACTTCACAGCTGCAGGCTATGAACCAGAATGATGGGAATCTGCTCTAGTCATCAGGGCTCTATAAAAAAACGATTAAAGATAGGAAAAACCTAAATAGCCCCGTCATCCCGCAGTTTCGCCTGTGCGGCCTCATCATACCCAAGCGCCGTCAATGTTTCGGCGGTGGCGTCGCCTTGGGGTGGGGCGGCGGAACGCATTTGGAAGGGGGTGCGTTCCAAGGTCGTGGCGTGGCGGATCAGGGATAGGTTGCCCATGGCATGGTGCGGGGCGGCGGTTGCCATGCCGAGATGTTGGACCTGCTCGTCCTCAAACGTCTGCTTGATGTTGTAGATCGGGCCACAGGGGACGCCGCCTGCGTTCAAGGCTTCGATCAGGTCTGCGGAGGCGCGTTTTTCGGTGTGGGCCTCAATCGCGGCGTTCATAGCGTCACGGTTCTTGGCGCGGCTTTCATTGTCCTTGAACAGCGGGTTGGACAACAGGTCCGGTGCGTTCAGGGCGGCTGACAAGCGTTCTACCATCGCCCCGCCAGAGGCCGCGATATTGATATGGCCGTCAGCGGTTTTGAACACGCCCGTCGGCACGCTGGTTGGGTGATTATTGCCGGCTTGGCCAGGGATTTCACCAGCCATGGTCCAGCGGCTCGCCTGGAAATCCAGCATGGCGATTTGTGATTCCAGCAATGACGTGTGCACCCATTGGCCCTCGCCAGAGACTTCGCGCTCCAGCAGCGCCGTTAGAATGCCGATGGCGAGATACATGCCCGTGGTCAAATCCGCGATGGGAATGCCCACACGCACTGGCCCCTGCCCCGGCAAGCCAGTGACGGACATCAACCCGCCCATACCTTGCGCGATCTGGTCGACGCCCGGCCTGTCCCGATACGGCCCCGTCTGCCCAAAGCCCGAAATTGAGCCGTAGACGATGCGTGGATTGACGGCCCGGCAGGCCTCGTAATCCACACCAAGGCGGGTTTTGACGCCGGGGCGATAGTTCTCGATCACCACATCCGCCGTCTCGATCAGCTTCATGAAGATTTCGCGGGCTGCGTCCTGCTTCAGGTTCAGCGTGATGGAGCGTTTGTTGCGGTGCAGATTCTGGAAATCAAACCCATCCCTGGCACCTGCGGTGACACTGCGGGCGTCATTCTCCGCCGGGGCTTCGATCTTCAGCACCTCCGCACCCCAGTCCGCCAATTGGCGCACGGCCGTAGGTCCAGCGCGAGCGCGGGTCAGGTCAAGGACTTTGAAGCGGCGAAGCGGCAGGTCTTTTGCGGACATGGGATCTGGCCTTTCGGATATTCATTGGCCAATAGCTTCCCTGATTCCCGCACGTTTGGAAATAGCAGGTTTATTGAAGTTGGCCACCCACTGTGATACATTGACAACACAAATTATAAGGAGGGCGCTATGTCCAAAACCGCCACGATCCACATGCGCGTTGAGCCAGAACTAAAGCAAGATGTAGAGAATATCCTGCGGGAACTTGGGCTGACCACCAGCGAAGCCATAAACATGTTCCTCCGCCAAGTCTCCGCCCGGCGCGGCATTCCGTTCGATGTGCGCATCCCAAACGCCGAAACACGTGAGGCGATGGAGGAGTTGAAAATGCCTCGCAATCTTAAAAGCTATGACTCTTTCGAGGCGTTGCTCGAGGAAGTGAAGGACGACGCCTGAACGGGTCGCTATCCATGCGGGCAATATATTCCACACGATTTCGGCGTGATACAAAGCGGTTGATGCGGCGAGGCAAACGTATGGATAAAATGGCACGCATCGTAAATCGCCTTCTCGAAACGGGAGCCGCGCCTAGTGAATACCGCCTCCACAGGCTTTCCGGTGATATGGCAGGCTATTGGGAATGTCATATCGAGCCCGATTGGCTGTTGGTTTATAAGGTTGATGATGACGCGGTCCTATTCGCCAGAACCGGCACTCACTCCGATATTTTCTGATTAGCAAGCGAGACATCCATGCCCCCTAAATTTCTGGAACACGCCCTCATTCTTACCCATGCCCCTATCGCGACGCGGGATTGGTGGCGGGATGCGTTGGGCTTGGTGGAAGGGGATGCGCCAGATTTCGGCTTTCCCGTGCACTGGCTTTATATCGGTGACCGGGATTGCGTGCATATCGCACCTGCTGGCGGGTCTGCCGCGCAGAATGCTTATTTGGGAAATGAAGCAGGCGGTCCGCCGATGGGCTCAGGCCGTCTCGACCATATTTGCTTTAATTGTGACGGCGTTGAAGAAGCCTTCGCACGCCTCGACGCTATTGGCGCCAAGTATGAAGAGCGCAGGGCCGGAACCTCGCCCGTCTATCAGGTGTTCATCGAAGAGCCAATCAACGGCCTCAAAGTCGAACTGAATTTCCCAGCGGCAGAAGCCGAAGCAGCAGGCCGAACACCTGCAATCGAAGTTTAAGCCGCGACGGGTATGCGGGCGCGCAAGATTTCGAGGCCGGATGGATCATGGTCCAGCAATAGCAGCGCGCTATTCACAGCATGGCTGACTAATACGTCGCCCGCCTCATACTTCTGAAATGCGTTCGGTCCGCCGCCGATTAGCCTGCCAGCCTCGCGCTGGCTAAGCTTGAGGCGCTTGCGGATGCGTTTAACGGCGTTCGGGGTCAGCAGATTATTGGCTGATGCCTTTAGCACAGTCAGCGCCCTGTCTGAGACCTGCATATCCTTGCCCGAATGCACACTTTCATCGCAATTATCGCAATACCAGCCGGGCATCTCTATCGTCGCGTCATGCTTCTCATAGACGATGGTCATGGGCTTTGCGTTACGATGCATGTGGCTACCGCAAGCCGGGCAGTTAGAGCTATTCATTGTCCTTCTCCTTGAACGACAACAACAAAAATTCGGAGATGACACCCTCCGAAAATTTCACGTAGAGCAGGCCAGCTTCGCATGGAACGTGATAGACATCCTGCCAAATCCGATGATTGTTGTACGATGTCATCGACTTAATGAATTGCCGCCGTTGCATAGTTTGTATCGTCTGGACGATTTCCCGCCGCCCAAACCCAAGCTTGGCCGCAGAGCGCACCGCCGAGCCTGTAACATTCAAATCATCTATAGATGCAAAGGCGGATTTGATCCGCTCAAGGTCAAAGCTTGGTTTCCGCTTTTCCATTGACAGTTAATATAGCACCATAATGGTGTATTTCAAAGAACTTTTGTCATAAGCAACCGCCATAGTCGCCAAGGGTCTGCTGCTGCCATGAGTGCAGACGTTGGGTCGCAATTGGCCTTGAGCGCGCGCTTTGCATAGCCTTTGGCGATCGTTGCTGGCGCTATAGCAGCGGATGGGCCGTTCGTTTCAGCCAGTTCGATGGCACGCTGAATCAATGGGCGGAGGTCGCCGTTCAGGGCTTTTGGTGCCCAAGGCCTGCCCCTGGCCTGATTGATCGGTTCAGAACGGGCGAGGCCAATGAGAGCGAATGCGGTTCCGGCGTCCTCTGCGGCCCGCGCTGCCTTGGTGTCGCGCCAAAGGTGGCGGTGAAGCGCGCCTGATGTGGCGCGGGCATAGGCTTCTAGTTCGGGCAAATCACGAGGCGGTTCTGGGTCAAGGTCGCGCTCACGGGATTCGACAATTATGTCCAGGACTGCAGCATCAACCAACCTAGATTCATGGGCAACGGCCAATGCATTGATAACGGGATGGCGGCGCGGATTGCCTGCCAGGATTTCTTGCAGCGCGTCCCGGTGCCATTGCAGGCGGATGAGCCCAAGCGTTTTCTCGCCAGATGGCGGGCGGGCGTTTGATAGCTCCAGGTTCCATGCAGCAAGGGTTATCGCTGTCGCCCGCACATGCTTTGGCTGGAACAAAGCGATTAGATAGCGGTCACTATCTTGCTCCTGCACCTGATTTGCGCAGTAAGCGGCATCTTCCACCGGGTTCGAGGGCGGGCCAGCGGCAGGATTATGATTGGGCGGCGAAGCGTTCATATTTTTCGATATAGGGTAGGCAGAGGCCAAGAAGAATATCTGCCTCATCCTCTGTCAAAAATTTAGCGGATTCCATAAGTTCGGCTTGTGCCGGTTCAAGGAATTGTTCTGCATATTTAGCCACGCCCTTGCGAACACGGCTGACCAAATCTGCGTCATTGGCAGCATCAGCCGCGAAGCCGGTACGAGACGTGCCGAATTCAGCAAACAAGGTATCCGGCAGCGTCAAAAGTTCGGCACCCTTAGCGGCATCTTCAGCCAGATCACGCATGATATGCACTAGATAAAGCAGCACGGCGGAATTGCGGATGGTCTCAACGGCGGGCTTTTCCAGCGTCGTCCACAACCTGCCATCGCCCATTTTTCTAAGCGCCAAAGTTTCGACGAACACGGCAGCCGGTGCTGCGGTCGCACCTTCTGCGTAGGCCAGGAAGTCTGGCCAGTCCGGCATCGGCGCTTCGTTAATATCCCGCGCCATGGCACCAGCAAGACGGTTCCAGGGTGTTGGGTCCAGCCCGGCCAGAACATGGGTCGCGGCCAATGCGGATGTGGTTTCAGCGAAGCGGGCCGTCGGCGCGGGCGATGCGCCATCAGCCAAGGCAGCGACGGCACCTGCGCGCCAGGCCTGCGTTACCCCAAGCGCTTCTGGGCGGGCGGCGGCACGGTCTGCAGCTGAGCGCGCCAGAAAGTCATCATCCACATAATCATCGATCACGCGCATGGAGGCATATGTGGCGCAGAAAATTTTATAGCGATCACCGTCTAGTGCCGACGCAGCCCGCTCCATTGGGGACTTTGACGCCTGCGCAATCCGGATCGCAGCTTGGAACGGATCAGCCTCGGTCACGTTCTGCCCTCGACAGGGTTAAGCCCTGGCCTTAGATATATTGCGAGACGCAATTCGCGCGTTCCAATTTTGACAACGAATAACCCACGGGGGATGCAATGGCTTTTGAACTTCCAGCCCTGCCTTACGCTCACGATGCGCTTGGCCCATACATGTCGCAAGAGACACTTGAGTTTCACCACGACAAACACCACCAGACTTACGTCACGAACCTGAACAATCTCATCAAGGGCACGGACATGGAGTCCGCTTCTCTCGAAGATATTGTGAAGAAGACATACAACGTGGCTGATAAAGCCGGTGTGTTCAATAACGCATCGCAGCACTGGAACCACGTTCTGTTCTGGGAATGCATGAAAAAAGACGGCGGCGGCAATATGCCGGGCGAGCTGGAAAGCCGCATCATCGCTGATTTTGGCTCCGTGGCTGATTTCAAAGCAGCCTTTGTTGCCAAAGGCGCTGGTCAGTTCGGCTCCGGCTGGGCATGGCTCGTCGAAAGCAACGGCAAGCTTGAAGTGACCTCCACGCCAAATGGTGTGAACCCACTTTGCTTCAGCGGTCAAAAAGCGCTGCTCGGTTGCGATGTTTGGGAACACTCCTACTACATCGACTATCGCAACCGTCGTCCGGATTACGTGAATGCGTTCCTGGACAGCATGGTTGATTGGGAAGGTGTGGCGGCGCGCCTTTAGGCCGCTTACCCCACGCACAATAACGACCGGATGCCCCGGCTGTCCTGAGGGATGGCCGGGGTTTTCGATTCCAGCAGCACACCTTCACAAGTTTTCCCGGAAGCTGCGGTTGCCGATTCGCGCCAGATTCGCCAAATTGCGGGCTATACGAAACGCAAGATTCGCTGAAGAGAGGTCTTATGGCCGGCCATTCACAATTTTCGAACATCATGCACCGCAAAGGTGCGCAAGACGCCAAGCGCGCCAAAATTTTCACCCGTGTCGGGCGGGAAATCATGGTCGCGGTGAAAACTGGCGGTGGCCCTGACCCCGATGGAAATCCGGCACTTAGGTCTGCCATCCAGTCGGCCCGCGCTGTCAACATGCCGAAGGATCGGATTGACCGGGCAATCAAACGTGGCAGCGGTGCAGATGGCGAGGCTGAGAACTACGTGGAAGTCCGCTACGAAGGCTATGGTAATGGCGGCGTTGCGGTCATTGTCGAAACGTTGACAGATAACAGAAACCGCACAGCGGCAGATGTTCGCTCTGCCTTTGCCAAACATGGCGGGTCTTTGGGCGAAACCAATTCCGTCGCGTTCATGTTCGATCGTATTGGCCAGATCATCTACGAGAATCCTGAAATGGATGCGGACGAAGTGTTTGAAGCTGCATTGGAAGCGGGTGCTGAAAACGTCGAATCCTCAGACGAAGTCCATGAGATCACAACTGCCGTTGAAGACTTGAGCAGTGTTCGCGAGGCGCTCGAATCCGCTTTCGGAACGCCGAATTCAGCCAAGCTCGCATGGCGCCCACAGAATTTGACGCCGATGGAGGCTGATCAGGCTGCGACCCTATTCAAGATGATCGAAGTGCTGGACGAGCATGACGACGTCCAGATTGTCTATTCCAACTTCGACGTATCAGACGAAGTAATGGCCCAATTGGCGGGCGATTAGCCCATGGCAGGTGCCCGGCGCATCCTGGGCCTGGATCCTGGCCTGCAGCGCACCGGTTGGGGCGTGATTGTGGCGGATGGCAATCGCCTAAAACATATCGGCAATGGCGTGATCCAGACTGAGTCCAAGGCACCGATGGCATTCCGCCTTAATCAACTTTATGAGGGCATCGCAGCCGTGATCGCCGAGTATCAGCCCGGCGAAGCGGCGGTTGAGGAAACCTTTTTGAACCGCAATCCTGGCACCACCTTGAAGCTTGGCCATGCCCGCGGCGTTGTGCTGTTAACACCAGCCCGCTCTGGTCTTGCTGTGGCGGAATATTCCGCGAAAGTCGTCAAAAAATCACTGGTTGGCTACGGCTCGGCCGACAAGAACCAGGTGGAAGTCATGGTCCGGCGCCTAATGCCGGGTGTTGAACCCGCCAATGATGATGCGGCGGACGCGCTGGCGGTCGCCATCTGCCACGCCCATGCCAGTCAGACGACTGATACCTGGGATGCTGCCCTCGCGAAGGCTGCACGATGATTGGCCGTCTCACAGGCTTGGTTGAGGCAGGCGAAGGCAATACTGCGATCGTCGATGTGAATGGCGTTGGCTATCTGGTGCAATGTTCTGCGCGCACGCTCGCGGTTGCCGTGACGGGCGGACCAGTGCGCATGAACATAGAAACCCAGGTGCGTGAGGATGCAATCACACTCTACGCCTTCGCGATTGCCGGCGAGCAGGCATGGTTCAAGCTGCTGACATCGGTTCAGGGTGTTGGTGGTCGCGTGGCTCTACAAATTCTCTCTGCGCTGACATTGGATGAGCTGGCCGCCAGCATCATGGCCGACGACAAGAAAACCATTTCCCGCGCTGACGGCGTTGGCCCTAAATTGGCACAACGCATCATTAGCGTGCTGCAGGACAAAGTGGCATCGGGCGCTATTTCAGCACCCGCCTTCGCACCGGCGACTGGGGCAGATGGCGGTTCTGGCGGCAGCGCTGCGCCGTCTGCAGAAGCAATCTCCGCGCTTTCCAATCTGGGCTATGGCCGGGCCGAAGCCTATGCCGCGGTTGGTCGTGCTGAAGCTGCACTTGGACCAGACGCAGCTTTGCCACAATTGATTTCTGCCGCCTTGAAAGAGGCCGCTGGCGCATGATGGACGAGCCATACCAGAAAGAACGCCTTGTTGATGCGCTTGCCCGGGAAGGCGACGACGGCGAAAAATCACTGCGACCGGAACGGCTGTCCGAATTCGTCGGCCAAGCCGGCCCGCGCGCCAATTTGGAAGTCTTCGTTGAAGCTGCACGGGCGCGCGGCGATGCATTGGATCATGTGCTGCTGATCGGCCCCCCTGGCCTTGGCAAAACCACCCTGGCGCAGATTGTAGCGGCAGAGCTTGGCGTTGGTTTCCGCGCAACATCTGGCCCCGTCATCGCTCGCGCTGGGGATTTGGCCGCGCTGTTGACGAACCTGCAGCCGAAAGACGTGCTGTTCATTGATGAAATCCATCGCTTGAGCCCAGCCGTCGAAGAAATCCTCTATCCAGCGATGGAAGACTTCCACCTAGACCTCATCATCGGCGAAGGTCCGGCGGCGCGGTCCGTCCGTATTGATCTGCCGCCGTTCACGCTTGTCGCGGCCACCACGCGCGCTGGACTGGTGCAAGGCCCTTTGCGGGATCGGTTTGGCATTCCGCTCCGCCTTGGCTTCTACACGGTTGAAGAGTTGACCAGCATTGTGCTGCGGGGTGCCAAAATCCTACACGCGCCCATGACAGAAGACGGTGCCATCGAAATCGCACGCCGCGCCCGGGGCACGCCCCGTATTGCTGGGCGCCTGCTGCGTCGCGTCAGGGATTTTGCGGCTGTTGATGGCTCTGGCGATATCACTGTTGAGGTCGCGGACCGGGCATTGCTGCGCCTGGAAGTAGACGCCGCCGGACTAGATGCCATGGACCGACGCTATCTCGGTTGCCTGGCTGAACGCTACAATGGCGGCCCGGCAGGTGCGGAGGCTTTGGCCGCAGCCCTTGCTGAGCAACGGGACGTTATTGAGGATGTGATCGAACCTTTCTTGATCCAACAAGGCTTCGTTCTACGCACCCCCCGAGGTCGCACGCTTGCCGCTAGCGGCTACGCAGCCCTTGGCCTGCCTGCACCCAAATCTGTAGGCGGACCCGACCTTTTCGAAGGCGGGAGCGGCTGAGTGGCTGCACCACGGGAACATCGCCTGCCCGTCCGCGTCTACTATGAGGACACCGATGCTGGCGGCATCGTCTATCACGCCAGCTATATTCGTTTCGCTGAGCGTGGCCGTACGGAGTTCGTGCGCATGCTTGGTCTGGACCAAGGCGCATATAGGGAAGAGACCGGCCTTGGATTCGCCGTTCGCTCCATGACCGTTGACTACCTGAAGCCTGCACTGCTGGACGATGCGCTGGAAGTGCTAACCGAAATACAGTCCACCCGAGGTGCCAGTGTTGAGTTTCTGCAAACGGTGCTTCGCAACGGTGAAGCGCTGACCCGAATGACGGTCCGCGTCGCTTGCTTGAACAAAGCCGGGCGGCCCGTTCGCCTACCAAACCTATTGCGTCAAACGACGCCACAGAATACGCCATAGTTCCGCCGCTTTTTCGCTGGAGATAAGGCCGTCATGGACGGAGCAGTAATCAAAGAAGTGCTAGACGCGGGTGGTGATCTCTCACCGCTTGGCTTGTTTCTGGCCGCAGACCCGATCGTTAAGGCGGTTATGGGTTTGCTCGTATTTTTGTCGATCTGGTGTTGGGCCGTGATCTTTTCCAAATGGCGCATGATCCGGCGTTTGCGCAAAGACGCCGATGCGTTTGAAGACGCGTTCTGGTCCGGCGGATCGCTGGATGAGCTTTATGATCGCGTTGGCGCAGCACCAACGGACCCCATGGCCGCTGTCTTCGCGAGCGCCATGAAAGAATGGCGCCGGGCTGGGAACACCGCCGGTGGCCGCAGCTTCGGCGCGGGCCTGAAAGAACGCCTGGACCGCAATATGCAAGTTGCCATCGGTCGCGAAATGGCCGGCGTAGAGAAAAGCATGACTGTGCTGGCCTCCACTGGCTCCACGGCACCATTCATCGGCTTGTTCGGCACCGTATGGGGCATCATGAACAGCTTCACGGCGATCGCGGGTGAAAAATCGACCAACTTAGCTGTCGTCGCACCTGGCATCGCCGAAGCGTTGTTTGCGACAGCGCTTGGCTTGGTTGCGGCTATCCCAGCAACGCTCGCCTACAATAAATTCGCGGCAGATATCGCCCGCTACGGCGCACGGCTTGAAATTTTCGCAGGAGACTTCCAGGCCATCCTCTCCCGTCAGATCGACGAGGGGTCCTGAGCCATGGCGGGCGGCATGATCGGCGGCCCTTCTGGCGGCGGATACAGGCGCGGCGGTTCTGGCCGTCGCCACCAACCGCTTGCCGAAATCAACGTGACGCCATTCGTGGACGTCATGTTGGTCCTGCTGATTGTATTCATGGTAACAGCACCGCTGCTGACTGTCGGCGTGCCTGTTGAACTGCCGGAGACCAAGGCAGCGCAACTCGTAGACCGCGATGAACCGCTGATCATCAGCGTTGACGCCCAGGGCCGCGTATTCCTGCAGGAAACCGAACGTACGGTGGATACGCTGATCGTCACCCTGCAGGAAATCAAGAAAGAACGCCCCGAAGTCACGGTGTATATCCGGGGCGACAAAGGCATTCCTTATGGTGAGGTCATGGTGGTGATGGGGGCGCTGGTTGAAGCCGGTATCACCAAACTTTCGCTCGTGGCGAAGTCACCGGAAAGGGCGCAGTAAGCCATGTATGCGGGCGTCATAGCCTCTGTGGTCGGCCATGTGTTGCTGGTTCTGCTGCTGGCCGTTGGCCTGCCAGAGCTTTTTCCGCCTGAAGACAAGATTATCACCACAAATTCGGTTGGCGTAATTACAGAAGATCAGCTTGCTGCATTGAGCACGCCAAACCTTCCGCCCGCGCGTGAAGCTGGCGCAAGTTCAGCAGCAACCGCCGCCGCAGCTTCTGCCGCAGAGGTCGTTACAAGCCAGCAGGCCGCTGAAGCCGCCCAGTCAGCGAACGCCCAGGATGCTGCCCAATCCGGTGCTAATACCGCTGCCCTAACAGCCGCCGATGCAGCCCGGTCTGCTCAAGCGCCCGACGCAGCGCAATCAGCAGCCGAAGCAGCATCAAGTGCCGCCGCAGCGACAGCAAATGCAGCGAGCGCCCAGACAGCATCAACCACGACCGCAGCCACAGTAGCGTCTGCTGCGGCACGAAATGCTCAACAATCCAGCACACGTGAAGCGACGACGCCTGATGCCGCCGTGCGCCCGCTCACGTCAGCCGAACTGGCCGCGAACACCCCACCGCCCCCCGAAGCAGCTTCCAGGGCACCCCGGCTCCCGCCCCGTCGACCAGCCGCGAGCGCAGCGCAATCAGCGGCCCCCACGACCTTGGCCGCGAGCCAACCACAGACGGAAGCAGCGACAAGAGCGCCGACGGAACGCGCCACCGTTACGCCGCCGCCAGAAGCCGCTGTGACCAAACCACCGGAGCTTGCCGCTGCCCGCCCGCCTGAGCTCGCTGCCGCCAAGCCTCCTGAAGCGATACCGGCAACGCCGCCAGAAACACCGGATGCACCGCGCCCACGGGAAGTTCTGGCCCAAACAGCAGCGACCCGCGCAGAGGCCCGCCGGACGCGCCTGCCGCCAAGGCGCCCCGCCCACCTGGATGATCCGCCTGATGAAGCACCAAACACAGGCACACGCCAAATCGCGGAAGCGCCCCAGAAGGCCACCGGCAAGAAACCCGCTAAGCAGGATTTCTTTGCATCCATGAAATCCAGTATTGGCGCCAAACCAACTGCGGGCGGCCTTGATGGCGTACGCAAGACACTCGGCGTCGGCATCGCTGGCGCGCGTGTGAGCGCGTCAGATCAAGCGGCACTGGCGAAGCGACTTGGCGGTTGCTGGTACAAGCCTGACGGGCAGCGCAATGCACGCGACCTGATTGTCGAGCTCTCCGTTGAATTGGACACAAGCAGCAACCTTATCGGCACACCGCGTGTTCTAAAGAAACCGCCCGCATCCGCAGGCGCACCAGGACGCGTCGCTGTCGCCCGTGCCATTCAGGCCGTGCAGAAATGCGCGCCGTTTAACGCCAATGGCCTTGTGCTTCCGCCGAATTCCTATTCCAGCTGGCGCACTATGCGCATCACGTTCGATCCAAGCTGACCCTTTGCCCGTACGACCCCAAGCCAAACCGAATGGCTAAAGAGGACTGAAATGAACCAAGCCCGAAGCTCTATATTCTCCGGCGGTATTTCCAGCGCCATCGCCATATTGGCCCTGGCAGCCTTCGCCCTACTTGTCGGCACAGCGCAACAGGCCCGCGCTGAGCTTCAGATCAACGTGACCGATGGCGTTGTGGAACCGCTCCCGATCGCGCTTGCCCCATTCGTGGACGCAAGCGGACAGGAGGATAAGCTTGGTCAGGACATCGCCGCTGTCGCTACAGCAGACTTAGTTGGATCGGGCCTATTCCGCGCGATTGATGAAAAAGCCTTCATCCAGACCCCTGCCGCAGCCGCACTGGCACCACGCTTTCCTGATTGGCGGCAGGTGAATGCCCAAGGCCTCATCGTTGGTGCTGTCAAACGCCAAGCGGACGGGCGTATCCGGGTAGAATTCCGGCTTTGGGATGTGATCGGCGAGCAGCAGCTTGTCGGCCAAGCGTTCGTGACCGAACGAAGCAATTGGCGCCGGGTCGCGCACCTTGTTGCTGACGCGGTCTACACCCGGTTGACGGGTGAGGACGGCTATTTCGATACGCGCATCGTTTATATCGCGGAATCTGGCCCGGCGAGCCGCAGAGTAAAGCGGCTGGCGATCATGGATCAGGATGGTGCGAACCATCAGATGCTTTCAGGCGGTGGCGATCTTGTGCTGACACCACGGTTTTCGCCCTCCCGCCAGGAAGTCGCGTATCTCTCCTACGATAATGGCTTGCCGCGCGTGCATATTCTGAACGTTGACACGAACCAGCGGGAAACCGTTGGGCCGCTTGACGGCATGACCTTCGCGCCACGCTTTTCACCTGATGGCGACCAGCTGCTGTTCGCGCGGGAACAACGCGGCAATTCCGATATTCACACGATGGATTTGCGCACCCGGAAAATTCGCAAGCTGACCAATCACCCCGCCATCGATACTTCACCATCCTATGCACCAGACCAAAGCCGGATCGTATTCAACTCAGACCGCGGCGGTGCCCAGCAGCTGTATGTAATGGATGCGGACGGCGGCAATGTTCAGCGGATTTCGTTCGGCGATGGCCGGTATGCGACGCCGGTTTGGTCGCCTCGCGGTGATTTGATTGCGTTCACGAAGATCAAAGACGGTCAGTTTTCCATCGGCGTCATGCGCCCCGATGGATCAGATGAACGCATTCTCTCAACCTCCTTCCTCGAGGAAGGCCCCACATGGGCACCGAATGGACGTGTGCTGATGTTCTATCGTCAAACAGCGACGAACCGGCGCGGCCAAGGCGGCACCAGCCGCCTTTATATGGTTGATGTCACCGGAGCCAATCTCCGTCAGGCCAAAACGCCAGGCGGTGCATCTGATCCAGCATGGTCGCCTTTGGCACCATAAATCACCGCTGGATTTCCACTAACAGAGTTCGGAGATGGACCTTGTGAACCGAGTTCTGCTCAAGTAAGACCACCGCAACCGAAGCGTCGCACCGTCTTTCATCTACTTTAACCGCGGCGCAAACACTCTTGGGGGTATCCCTGCTATGTCTATGAAGTTCCTTGCTGTCGCCGCTCTGGGCCTTGCCTTGGCCGCGTGCTCGACCACTGAAGACCAGCCCGCGACCAGCGGTTCTGCGCAAGCTGTTACGACCACGACAGCGCCGCCGCCTAAGGTCGTCAACAACACTGTCGCCGTAAATGCGCCGCGCCCTGGTTCCCAGGAAGAGCTGAACGCCACCATCGGCGATCGCGTCCAGTTTGGCTTTGACCGCTATGACCTTTCCCCGGAAGCACGGGCTACTGTCGGTTCCTGGGCTGACTGGATGAAGCGTCATCAGAACGTTGCCCTCAACATCGAAGGCCATGCTGATGAGCGCGGCACGCGTGAATACAATCTGGCGCTGGGTGCACGGCGCGCTAATGCTGTCAAAGATTACATGACCGCGCTTGGCGTCGCCTCTGGCCGCCTGCAAACCGTGTCTTTCGGCAAGGAACGTCCGGCAGTGCTGGGCTCCAACGAAGCCGCATGGGCGCAGAACCGCCGCGGCGTCGCGGTCGTTCGCTAAGTCAGACTATTCGAAAAATCGGCGGCGATCAGTCAGAGCGCCATGTTTAGGCCGCATTCCGGGGGCAAATACCCGTCCATGCAAAGATTGATCGCCGCTACACTACTCGGAACATTCCTGACCGCAGGGGCTGCATCTGCTCAGACGAGGCCACCGCAGCCTGTCGATTCAGATTTGGCTTACCGGCAGCGCGTGGAAGAACGCCTTTCGGGCGTTGACTACCAGATGCGGGGCCTGACCGGTCAGGTCGAGCAGCTCCAGTTCCGTCTCCGCCAAGCTGAGACACGGATCAAAAAGCTGAGCGCTGAACTGGCGAAGGTAAAAACGGCGCAAGCCGCTGCACCACCAGCCGTCGTCCAGGCACCAGACACAAGCAGTCAACCCGCTGCCCAAGCTGGCCTGCCGGCCGGCGATGCCCAAGTTAAGTATGACGAAGCCCAAGGTCTTCTCAGAGTTGGCCGCTTCGAACAGGCGGAAAACGCGTTTGTCGCGTTCCGCAAGTCCTTTCCAGACCATTCATTGGCTGCAAACGCGCATTACTGGACGGGCGAGGCACAATATGCCCGTCAACGCTATCAGGAAGCAGCGACGACATTCCTAGAGGCCTGGCAGAGCGACATGCAGGGGCCAAAAGCACCTGACAATCTGTACAAGCTTGGTATGTCGATGCAGGCGCTCGAGAAGAAAGACGAAGCCTGTGCCAGCTTCGCCAAACTGTTGAGCGATTATCGCGGCGCGCCTAAGCGCCTGCGCGACAAGGCCGTGCGAGAGCAAGCGTCGCTGAAGTGTAGCTGACGCATGGCGGCCATCGCCGCACCGGCTACCTCCCCCATCACCGACGATGCCTTTGCGTCTGCCATGGCGCGCATTGGCGTATTCGAAAGCGCACCAGTGCTTGCCGTTGCCGTCTCTGGCGGACCGGATAGCATGGCGCTTGTCTGGCTTGCGGACCGATGGGCGCGGGCACGAGACGGAAGCGCCTTCGCCATCATTGTTGATCATGGCCTGCGCCCCGAATCCGCAGACGAAGCGAGAATTGCCGCCGAACAGCTTCGCGCCGCTGGTATAGAAACTTGTATCTGCAAAGTTTCCGGCACGCCGCCAGAAAACGGCGTGCCGGCCTGGGCGCGTAAGGCTCGCTATAATCTGCTGCGAGACGCCGCCGTCGAACGCGGTGCACTTCACTTGCTGTTAGCGCATCACCAGGATGATCAAGCCGAAACAGTGCTGCTGCGGCTCGCACGCGGCAGCGGCGTGAAGGGGCTTTCCGGCATGCGTGAGGTGCAGCCGGGTGCCGATCTGCGCCGCCTCCGCCCACTGCTCGATGTCCCGAAAGCACGGGTCACCGCCACGGCAGAAGCAACAGGTTGGACAATCGCCGATGACCCGAGCAATCGTGCCAAAAAATATGCCCGCACACGCATCCGCAACGCCCTCGCATCCTTAAGCGGTGACACTGCTCGGCTGGCCAAAACTGCGGGCACGCTTGCAAGCGAAGATGTCGCTATCGAACAGGCTGTCACGAGCCTGGCCGTTACCGCTGCTACCATTATGCCCTACGGTCTAATCCGGCTGAACCGAAGCCGCGTCGCAGCGGCACCCGTCGCTGTCAGCGCACGCCTGCTAGACCGCGCTGTTCGAATGGCAGCCGGTGCAGACGGCCCACTCCGCCATAGCCGCATTGCGCGTTTGCTGCAGGACATCACCCATAGCCCAGATACACGCCGGACCTGCGGCGGCGCTATCATTCAAATCAAAGGTGCCGAAGCTCTGCTTTCGCGAGAGCCTGCCAAACTGCCCGACTTGGCACCTTTGCAGAGCCTAAAAACTGGACTTTGGGACAATAGATTCAGGCTTACTCCCAAAGACGCGGCGTCTGATCAGGACGGTTCGGTCATGATTGGGCCGCTCGGATATGCTGGCCTGCGCGAACTTGAAACTATGTTCGGCAAAAACCTTGATGGCATGCCGCCGAACGCTTTGCGG
The DNA here is from genome assembly GCA_938083135.1 of uncultured Alphaproteobacteria bacterium. GTDB lineage: Bacteria > Pseudomonadota > Alphaproteobacteria > Bin95 > Bin95 > VMCJ01. Next base: position 15,840 of record CALLKY010000118.1, read on the forward strand.
GGCAATCCGCCGCGCCAGGTCATCGCTGGCTTGCCGGTTCTCAGAAAAAATGGCCGAATTACGGGGTTTAGTACTTTCGCGCCGCACAAAGCGAATGATGGACCAAACCCATCAATTTGTGATATCAGTCTCTTTCCCGTGCGATTTGCGCCGCCAACGGCTTTGACTGTCGCAAACGCTTGTTAACTGTTCGCGCCGCCTTATCTCTTTGATTAGGCGACGTTAGCCTGTGGTTCGGCTTTTATGATTGTGAGGCGGTCTTGAACGGCATCTCAAAAAATATGCTCATTTGGGCGGCGATTTTCCTGGCGCTGGTACTTCTGTTCCAAGCGTTCCAGGGTGGGTCCATGGGCGGTTCTGCCCAGAAGATGGATTATTCTGAATTCGTAAGCTCTGTTGATGCAGGCCGTGTGCAATCCGTTGAAATCACGGGCCGCACCGTCACGGGACAGACCAGTGATGGCCGCAGTTTCACGACATACACGCCTGAAGATCCGCAGCTGGTGGGTCGGTTGATTGAAGCTGGCGTTAAAGTTTCCGCTGGTCCGGTCAAGGAAAACCGGCTGCTTAGCGTGCTGTTGAACTGGTTCCCAATGCTGCTGCTGATCGGTGTATGGATTTATTTCATGCGCAATATGCAGGGCGGCGGTGGTCGTGCGATGGGCTTTGGCAAATCCAAAGCCAAGTTGCTGACGGAAAAGTCTGGGCGTGTGACGTTTGAAGATGTCGCAGGCATCGAAGAAGCAAAATCCGAACTTGTTGAAATCGTAGAATTCCTGCGGGATCCGCAGAAATTCCAACGCCTTGGCGGCAAAATCCCGAAAGGCTGCTTGCTCGTTGGTCCGCCCGGTACCGGTAAAACGCTGCTGGCCCGTGCTATTGCTGGCGAAGCGAATGTGCCGTTCTTCACGATCTCCGGTTCTGATTTCGTTGAAATGTTCGTTGGCGTTGGTGCTAGCCGCGTGCGCGACATGTTCGAACAGGGCAAGAAGAACGCACCCTGCATTATCTTCATTGACGAAATTGATGCCGTTGGCCGCCATCGCGGCGCCGGTCTTGGCGGCGGCAATGATGAACGGGAACAGACCCTCAACCAATTGCTGGTCGAGATGGACGGCTTTGAAGCCAATGAAGGCGTCATTCTGATCGCCGCGACCAACCGCCCAGATGTGCTGGACCCAGCGCTGCTGCGCCCGGGCCGCTTTGATCGTCAGGTCGTGGTGCCAAACCCAGATATCCGCGGTCGCGAGCAGATCTTGAAAGTGCATATGCGCAAAGTGCCCCTGGGATCAGACGTTGATGCGCGCGTGATTGCACGTGGCACACCAGGTTTCTCCGGCGCTGATCTTGCCAACTTGGTGAATGAGGCTGCATTGTTGGCGGCACGGCGCAACAAACGCACCGTCAACATGTCCGAAATGGAAGATGCCAAAGACAAGGTCATGATGGGCGCGGAACGCCGCTCCATGGTCATGACCGACGACGAAAAGAAGCTGACCGCCTATCACGAAGCGGGCCATGCCATCGTCATGCTGCATGTAAAAGGCCACGAGCCGCTGCATAAAGTGACGATTATTCCACGTGGTCGGGCACTTGGCCTCGCCATGTTCTTGCCGGAGCGGGACCGTTTATCGCAGTCGATCACCCAGATCCGTGCGCTTATCGCAAGCGCTTTCGGTGGCCGTGTTGCCGAAGAAATCATCTTCGGCGCAGATAACGTGACGACGGGTGCTTCTCAGGACATTAAAGTCGCCACGCAATATGCGCGTCGGCTTGTGACGGAATTTGGCTTCTCAGACAAGCTTGGGCCACTGCGCTATGCCGATAACGAGGAAGAGGTATTCCTCGGGCACTCAGTCGCTCAGCGCAAGAACGTGTCTGATGCGACAGCGGCTGTTATCGACAGTGAAACCCGCCGCTTCGTTGAAGATGGCGAGGCTGAAGCTAAGCGCATCCTGGAAGAGCATCACGATCAATTGGTGATCCTGGCGGAAGCGCTGCTGGAATATGAAACGCTTGACCGGGCGCAGATCGATGCCCTGCTGCGTGGCGAAGACATCCAAAAGCCGGAGCCACCTGAACCGCCTGTTGGCGCAAACCCAAGCGGCGGCCCACGGGCCTCCATCCCAACCGGTGGACGGCGCAAGCCAACCGCAGAACCGGGTGGCGATCCAGAGCCTCAGCCTGGTTCTTAGTGAACACAGCGATCTGAGTGATAGGAACTGCGGCACCTTCGGGTGCCGTTTTTCTTTTAGCGGTCCTCGCAGTGCTTTCTTAGGACTATACGGATAGACCTCTTCAAGATATCTTGGGCCACTATATTGGTACCGTTCGCGCGCCGGTGATTCGGCGCGCTTAGCCATAGAGGGGGAGTTATGGAAGCAGACAAACGTCCGCTATCGCCACATCTACAGGTCTATCGTCCAGAATGGACGTCGATCCTGTCGATCCTGCATCGCGCCACTGGCGTCGCATCCGCAATCGGCGCGATTTACCTCGCCTGGTGGCTTGTCGCCGCTGCGACCGGAGGCGACTATTTCGAAAGCTTCCAAGGCTTTGCTGGCTCCTTCGTAGGCTACATCATCTTCGCTGGGTTCAGCTATTCGGTGATGTACCACCTCTGCAACGGCATCCGTCACCTGATTTGGGATACGGGCCGTGGGCTGGAACTTGAAGACGCTTATAAATCCGGATTGATCGTTGTCGCTGCATCTGCTGCGTTGACGCTGATCATCTGGATTGTAGCGCTGGCATAGGGGAGGACAGAATATGATCAATCCACTCGCCCGCGTACGCGGCCTTGGTTCAGCTAAGGAAGGCACACACCATTGGCTTGGCCAACGAATGACCGCCGTTGCGCTCGTTCCCTTGGTTCTCTGGTTCATGTGCAGCCTAGTCAGCCTGATGGGCGCGGACCTCGCCACCATCAAAGACTGGATGTCCTCACCGTTTAATGCCGTGCTGACAGCATGCCTGTTGATCGCTGGGTTTCATCATGCACAACTCGGTTTGCAGGTCGTGATTGAGGACTATATCCATAGTCATGGCTGCAAAATTGTTGCGATTTGGCTCGTTAAGGGCCTCGCCTTTTTCTTTGGGGCGGCAGCAGTTTTCTCCGTCGTCAAGCTCGCCGTTGGAGGCTGATCGATGACTGAATCGTATAAAATCGTAGACCATACCTATGACGTAGTTGTTGTAGGCGCTGGTGGCGCTGGCCTTCGCGCGACGTTCGGCTGCGTTCAAGCTGGCCTCAGCACGGCCTGCGTCACGAAGGTGTTCCCCACCCGCAGCCACACCGTTGCAGCCCAAGGCGGCATCGCCGCCAGCCTTGCCAATATGTCAGAAGACAATTGGAAATGGCACATGTACGACACCGTCAAAGGGTCGGATTGGCTGGGCGACCAAGACGCCATTGAATATATGGTGCGCCAAGCTGTGCCGTCGGTCGTAGAACTAGAACATTACGGCCTGCCGTTCAGCCGCACACCAGAAGGCAAGATTTATCAGCGCCCATTTGGCGGCCACATGCGGAACTTCGGTGAAACGCCGGCGCAACGCGTCGCTGCGGCCGCTGACCGCACGGGCCATGCGCTGTTGCACACGCTGTATCAGCAGAGCCTCCGCCACAACGCGGAATTCTTCATCGAATACTTCGCCATTGATCTGATCATGGATGATGAAGGTGTGTGCCGTGGCGTCGTCGCCTGGAACCTGGATGACGGCACGATGCACCGCTTCAAGGCGCAGAAGGTCATTCTGGCGACGGGTGGTTATGGCCGCTCCTACTTCTCCTGCACTTCTGCCCATACCTGCACCGGTGATGGCAATGGCATGGCGGCACGCGCAGGCCTGCCAAACCAGGATATGGAATTCGTTCAGTTCCACCCAACCGGCATTTACGGTGCCGGGTGCCTCATCACCGAAGGTGTTCGTGGCGAAGGCGGGTATTTGACGAACTCCGAAGGTGAACGCTTCATGGAGCGCTATGCGCCAACGGCGAAGGACCTCGCGAGCCGCGATGTTGTCGCCCGGTCCATGACCGTCGAAATCCGCGAAGGTCGCGGTGTTGGCAGCGGGTCAGACCATATCAATCTCCATCTGGAGCATTTGGGCCGGGAAGTGCTGGATCAACGCCTACCAGGCATCACCGAAACTGCGAAGATTTTCGCAGGTGTGGATGCCGCGAAGGAACCGATCCCTGTGCTCCCAACCGTCCACTACAACATGGGCGGCGTGCCGACGAACTATCACGGCCAGGTCCTTCGCCCCACAGCGGACGACCCTGGTGCCGTCGTAGAAGGCCTGATGGCGGTTGGCGAATGCGCCAGCGTATCCGTCCATGGGGCCAACCGCTTGGGTGCCAACTCCCTGCTTGATCTTGTGGTGTTCGGGCGTGCAGCCGGCATCTTCTGCGGTGAGAACCTGAAGCCGGGTGCTACACAGCCTGATCTGCAAGCGAATGCGGATGAACTGGCACTTAGCCGCCTTGACCGTCTACGCCACGCCAATGGCTCGACCATGACGGCTGAAATCCGGGATGGCATGCAACGCACAATGCAGAACAATGCGGCGGTCTTCCGGACCTCTGCCGTTCTGGAAGAAGGCGTCAAGCTGATGGAGCAGCAAGCCACAGCGCTTGAGGATATCCAGGTGAATGACCGCTCACTGGTCTGGAACTCGGATCTCGTTGAAGCGCTTGAGCTTGAAAACCTGATGGATTGCGCCTTGGTCACCATTGTTGGCGCGGAGGCCCGGCACGAAAGCCGCGGTGCCCATGCCCACGAAGATTACCCAGATCGTGATGACGGCGAGTGGATGAAACACACGCTGGCCTATGTGGACGAAAAACACAAAGTCCGCCTCGATTACCGCCCCGTTCACACCTACACGCTTTCGGACGATATAGACTATATCGAGCCGAAAGAGCGCGTGTACTAAGGCAGGAGGAGAGAGCAATGGCTGAATTTACCCTGCCGAAGAACTCAAAAGTCGGCGAAGGCAAGAAACACAACGCACCCGCAGGCGCGTCCCGCACCAAAGGCTTCCGCGTTTATCGCTGGTCGCCGGATGATGACAAGAACCCGGAAATCGATACGTTCGAGCTTGATCTCGACGATTGTGGCCCGATGGTTCTAGACGCCCTCATCAAGATTAAAAATGAGGTTGATTCTACGGTCACGTTCCGCCGCTCTTGCCGTGAAGGCATCTGTGGCTCCTGCGCCATGAACATTGATGGCACCAATACGCTGGCCTGCCTAAAGCCAATTGATGAGGTGAAGGGCGACGTTAAAGTTTACCCTCTGCCGCATATGCCAGTCGTCAAAGACCTTGTGCCGGACGTAAGCCAGATCTATGCACAGCTCGCATCTATTGAGCCATGGCTGAAAACCGTTTCCCAGCCACCGCCCGACAGCGAACGTCTGCAGAGCCCGGAAGACCGTGAAAAATTGGATGGCCTCTGGGAATGCATCCTGTGCTTCTGCTGCTCAACGTCCTGCCCCAGCTATTGGTGGAACGGCGACCGCTATCTTGGCCCTGCAATCCTGCTGCAAGCCTATCGCTGGCTCGCTGATAGCCGGGATGAGGCCAAAGGCGAACGCCTGGATGACCTGGAAGACCCTTTCCGGCTCTACCGCTGCCACACCATCATGAACTGCACAAAAACCTGCCCAAAAAGCTTGAACCCAGCGAAAGCAATCGCTGAGATCAAGAAGATGATGGTCGAGCGCCAAGGGTAAAACGATCTGAGGTAAGGCAAACTGACCGCGACCGACCACGCTTATGACGATGCGCTCATTGCCAAATTGGCGGCGGCGCTCGAATCGAAACGCGCAGAATTGCGGGCGCTGGATGATGATACATCCAGCGCCCGCGCTGCTGTCGAGCTAGACCAGTCTCGTGTTGGCAGGCTGTCGCGGATGGATGCCATGCAAGGCCAAGCCATGGCCCAAGAGCAACAACGACGTCGGCAACAGGAGGTCATCCGTATCGGATCGGCGCTGCAGCGTATTGCTGAAGGCGAATACGGCTGGTGCCTGAAATGCGGCGACGCCATTGCCAAAGCCCGCCTTGTCAGTGATCCGGCAACGCCACTCTGCATCGATTGCGCGAGCTAATCATCATCACGCGCCTGCGGACGCTGGCTGGTCTTTGGTCAGGATCCTAAATCAGGATGAAGTCATCTTCGGCTAAGTCCGCCTCAACCACCCCCTGCAGCCGCACGAGATTGGCACCGCCAAGGGCAATTGTGGCCGTGCCGTTGATATCCGTTGTTGCTGCGAGCACAGCCGCGAAATCGGCAAAGCCGTGGGCGATTAGGTTCACTTGGTCTTCGGCTGTATTGAAATCCGTGATCGTGTCCCGTCCTTCAGCGAGGCCGATAATAAATTGATCGGCCCCCTGCTGACCGGTCACGACGTCATTGCCCAAACCGCCGTCGATTACATCAGCACCAGAATTTCCGAAGATCCGGTCATTACCAGCGCCGCCATTGATCACATCATCGCCGACAAGACCGACCAATCTGTCATTGCCGCCTTCACCTGAAATTGCGTCGGGCGAATTGATTTTATTGGCCCCCGTTATGCGGTTGACCTGGTCATTGCCAGTTAGCGTCAACCCCACGGCTGCAAACTTGCCGACCAGGAACTCGATCTCTAACGGGTTCACGAAGTCCGCGAGCACGTTGACCCGGTCCAATGTACCCTCACCCGCCAGTTCGGTCACAACGTCGCTTGAATTATCGACGGTGTAGAGATCATTGCCATCCCCACCGATCATCGTATCGATACCCGCACCGCCATTCAGTTTGTCATTGCCGTCACCGCCGGTCAGCACATCGCCACCATTCTGGCCAAGTAAAGTATCAACGCCATCACCGCCAATAAGCTCATCATCGCCGTCACGGCCGCGTATCAGATCATTAAACGACGAGCCGGTGATGACATTGTTGGCTGCATTCCCATTGCCTTCATTGGGACCTGCCGTATTGCCCAGGATGAGATTCTCAAGGTTATCCGGTAGATCGAAGTCGAAGAGGGTCGTGACCGTATCAATGCCTTCACTAGCATTTTCACTGATCAGATCATTCTCATCGCCAACAGCCGTCAACAGGTATGAATCGTCACCCAATCCACCCGCTAGCGTATCGAGACCAAGGCCACCCTGCAGCACGTCATCACCGCCGCCGCCACTCAACGTGTCAGCGGCTGATCCGCCTGTAATCACCTCGCCGCCGGCCCCGCCGGTCAGCACGGTTCCCAGATCGTCGAGCTGGATGGTTTCTACGGATTGGAACACGGCCAGCGCTGTCAGATCGGCAATGCCGCCGCCTGACAATTCCAACCGATCCGATCCACCACCACCGTCTATCCGGTCCCCGGCTGACAGATTGGCTGTCGTAACGACAATCCTGTCATCGCCTGCGCCGCCAAAAACAGTGTCTTCGCCGTCATCCTGCATCAGCAGATCAGCGCCGTCACCGCCACTTATTCGATCATCGCCCGCGAAGCCGCGCAGAATGTCGTCACCATCTTTGCCGAAAATCTTATCGGCACCGTCATGGCCAAGCCCCATGTCATCACCGTCACCGCCATTCAGCACGTCATCACCGCCACCACCGCGTAGGATATCATCCCCGCCCGCGCCGAAAATCTTGTCGGTCAGACTGCCGCCAGTCACATCGTCCACGCCAGCATTGCCTTTGACCAGAGCGCCAGTTGGATCCAGACCAAACACCACGAACGCACTGCCTGAATTGTATGCGGAGAACTGGCTGTCAGCCCTGGGCGCGCCGATCGCTATATCCGCCAGCCCATCGCCGTTGATATCACCGCTTATGGATACAGATGTGCCGGTGTAATCGTACTGCGCGACGCCTCCAAAGATAATACCTTCCGACGCATCAAGGGTCGCCAAGATCAATGATCGCCTCACCATTGTTGCCGAAGATGATATAGACTTCACCGGCACCACCGCGGCTGTCTGGATCGCCTCCCGGGGCACTTACGGCTAAGTCATCAAGGCCATCGCCGTTGAAATCGCCAAAGATTGAAACGGCCGAGCCAAGGTTGTCGCCAAATGTGGCACCCTCTACGACAAAGCCGTCATTTCCGTTCAATAAATCCAGATTAATGATTGTCTGCGCCATCGGACTCTCCCCAAGTGTTTGTCCTTCAGTACGCCCCCTACCGCGAAATAGATTAACCTAGGGGCTGGCCTATCTAAGGGTTTCGGTTCAGAGGTTTGCCCACTTGCGTAATACTTTCAAGAGGTTTTCGGTGGGCCTGTGATTGAAGCGCCATTCGCACTCTTTGAGATAGAGGTGAAAGTGCTGGCTAGGGACGCCATT
>CALLKY010000119.1 GCA_938083135.1 uncultured Alphaproteobacteria bacterium
CCTAGCCAGCACTTTCACCTCTATCTCAAAGAGTGCGAATGGCGCTTCAATCACAGGCCCACCGAAAACCTCTTGAAAGTATTACGCAAGTGGGCAAACCTCTGAACCGAAACCCTTAGATAGGCCAGCCCCAAGATTTAAATATTGCTCGGAACAAAAATGGATGGGTGTCGCCGGAGAAGCTTGGGTATTCAAATGCCGGAGCAGAACTGGTGGCTGAGGGAATTCGAGCCTATCTCGCACGACCTGAATACTTCAAGAGTATAGCGCCGAATGCCGCTAGTGCGCTTCGACGACAGATTCGAGAAACGCCCAAGTTAAATAAATGGCTGCATTTGAATAGCTTTGATGCAGATGATGGTGGTGAAGTTCTTGGGTTGGGGCAATCAACTTCCCGTCGCATCGACAAAGGCCTAGACGTATAATTTCTGTATGATGCTCGAGTGATAATAATCACCCGAGCATCTTTACGTCGAGCCGGCATCGGTGTCCGAGCGTTGATTAGAGTGAGGTAAAGCATATGCGAAAGCCCCCCAGCACGCGTGGGCAATTTGAGTTTCGGTTGAGCGAAGACTACCTGGCGCATGACCACGGTGATGAGTCAGCGCGGCATTGGGGGGCTGCGTTTGCGGGATGGACTGCGGTCTATCTTTCTTTTTGGCCTGGCCGACAGGAGATGCAAGCTCTGCCAAACTTCGATGCAGCAGGATTTAGCCATGTTTCTTATGGGGATGTCGCGCAGGAATTGGCATATATTTCCGGCATCGGTGCTTCGATCATTTCATTTGAGAAGAAGTATGGTCGTGAGCGTCTGACTCGCGGCAAGGTATTTGAGAACCGTAAGCTGATGTTTGAGTTGGAAACGGAGGAAGAACTCCTGGAAGGGTTAGTTCATCTTCAATACGCCTCAGATGAGGAACGTCAGCAATTTCAGCATGCCTTGGCCAGTTCGAATATTAGTGGTTTGGATCAAGGCATGCTTTGCTCGCTGATATGCGAGAACATTTATTGGTGGTCCAGCGCTCGAGACATCAAAGACGACCCGCCTTCTGCGGTTGAAGTCAATGAGAAGTTGCGGATGTGGATGCATATAGCGGACAGGTTCGATTGGCTGGCGCAGCACGGCGATGCGCTGCCACGGCGTCCGGCAGGAAGTTGAATATCTGAAGCCGGTTTGTTGAATGGTCTGACACGGTATTCAAAGGCGACATTAATGAGACATGGCCCTATTTCCCGCGCTGCATTTTGCAAGGAAATTGCAGAAGAGACATTTGACTTGTCGCCGAATGCGGTGGGCTCGAAATATTGGGGCGATCGGTTTTGTCAGCATGCCACGCGGTATTTGTCGTCCATGATGCATTTTCACCTGAAGGCGATTGAGCAAGGCGCAGACGATGCGCCGTTGAAATATTCAGCTGTAGCGCAAGCGCTTGCGGACATTGTCTTTGCGGCGGACGGCATAGACCGCTTGGAAAAGAAACATGGCCGGGATGGTGTCGCGAAAGGCCTAGCTAAAGTGTATCGGGACCAATATCACGCCAGAGTATCGTTCGAAGATCGGGTAAAGCTTGCGGAAGACGGGAAGCTGCCGCTCAATTCTATGCTTGAAATTCAGGCTATGGCATTAGACGTGGCGGTCGTGCGTGCATACGACGTTGATTTCCAGGTGGGGCGGATATGCGAGGACATTCGCCATTGGCGAGATGTTCGAGAAGCGCATGACAGACCGCCCTCAGCCGCTGAAGTCGCGGACCGGGTGCGTTTGTGGCTAACGGTCGTCGATAAGCTGGCGTGGATTGAGCAGCACGGCGATGCGCTGCCACGGCGTTCGGCAGGAAGTTGAATATCTGAAGCCGGTTTGTTGAATGGTCTGACGCGGCCTTCGAAGGCGACATTAATGAGGCATGACCCTTTCTCCCGCGCTGCGTTTTGTAAGGACATTGCTGAACAGACATTTGACTTGTCGCCGATCGCGGTTGGGCCGAAAAAATAGGACAGCCGGTTTTGCCTGATTGGCTGGGCGCTCTATATATGAGGGAAGAGTTTTTCGGCTAACTGGAGAAAATTCATGGCTGGCTTTTTCCTTAATCGTCGAACGCTATTGGCTGGGGGTGCTGCGGCCTTGGCCAGTGGCGTCTCTGGGCTGTTATCGCCCGCGCGCGCGAACACTTTGGCCCCGACGCGTTCAATGCGGGGCGGGTCTAACAATTACCGGCCTGACGCACCCATTGTGGAGCGTATTGGCGGCGGCGGATTCTGGATGACGGGCACTGTGCGCCAGGCGGGTGACGGCAAGCCGCTTGCAGGTCAACGTATCCAAATCTGGGCACATACGACCGAAGGATATGAGAGCGACTGGGCGAGCCACGGGGCGACGCTGACGGACGCTAACGGCGTTTTCCGGCTCGAGATGCCACAGATCGTTCCGGCCTTCGGCCAGCCGCATGGTCATCTAGCGTATGACAGCGGCGAGTTTGAGACGGTCTTCCTGCGCCCGGTTATGAACAGCGCCCGCGATAAGAGCCTTGAGGCGCATTTCGTTCTGAAGCCTGCCTAGCGGGCGGGCGGAGGCAGCGGAATGCCGCCCTCACGCGACGTCTCAATCTGGGTAATGCTCGCGGCGGTAATTATTGTGCCGCTTCTGCTCGCGGCGGCCAGCCCGCTCCTGCAATGGCGCGGCCCGGTATATATCGCCGCTGGTTTCGCTGGAATATTGGGGCTGGCGCTGATGCTGATGCAGCCGCTGCTCATCAGCGGGTGGCTTCCTGGCCTGTCTGCCTATCGCGCCCGCCGCATCCACCGATGGATTGGCGGACTGCTGGTTGGTGCCATCGTGCTGCATGTTGGCGGGCTTTGGATCGTCAGCCCCCCAGATGTCGTGGACGTATTGCTGTTTCGCTCGCCAACGCCATTCTCCGTATGGGGGGTGACGGCTATGTGGGCGGTCTTTGCAACTGCGGTACTTTCGCTGTTGCGTCGGCGGCTCCGCGCCCGGATTTGGCGGAATGGCCATATGGCTCTGGCATCGGTGATCGTCGTCGGAACAGTCGTCCACGCCGTTTTGATCGAAGGGGCGATGGAGACTGTCTCAAAGGTCGCGCTCTGCTCGCTTGTGCTGCTGGCGGCAGTGAAGGTGATATTTGATGCTTATCAACGGCAGATGCGCCGCCCGCCGGCTAGGAGACAGCTGGACAACCGAAACCAGGAGTAGTCGTGGGCGACGCAGCGTATCAGAAGCGGGCTGTACCGTTGCCATTGGCGGGAAGCGCTCTATGCCCGTAAAATATGCAGCTTAAACGCCACGCTTGAACGCATCGCTTAAAGGACAGCCGAGATGGCCACGCTTACCTACCCAACATTGATGGAAATTGATTTCGGCGCGATCAAAGTGCTAGGCGACGCGCTGAAGCGGAATGGAATTAAACGCCCGCTGATCTGCACGGACAAAGGCATCGTCGCGACCGGCATTTTCGACAAGATTCGCGGTGTGTTGCCGAATGATGTGCAGCCAACCACGTTCGACGGCACCCCCGGCAACCCAACAGAAGCTGCAGTGCGGGAGGCCGTGGCGCTCTACCGGGAGAATGATTGCGACGGCATCATTGCACTTGGTGGTGGCTCCTCAATTGATCTTGGCAAGGCAACGGCGCTGCTGGTCAATCACGATGGCCCGATTGATGATTGGAGTGCGGTAAACGGTGGTGGCCAGCGCATTGGCCCGTCCCCGCCAATCATCGCCATCCCAACAACGGCGGGCACTGGCAGTGAAGTCGGCGGTGGGTCCGTCATCGTGACGGAAGATGGCCGCAAGATCGTGATCGTCAGCCCCGAACTGAAGCCCAAAATGGCAATCTGTGACCCCGAACTCACGTTTGATCTGCCGCGCCATCTCACGGCTGCGACCGGTATGGACGCCATGGCCCATTGTATTGAGGCCTATCTCACCCCGGTCATTAACCCGCCCGCTGCTGCAATTGGATTGGATGGCTTAGAACGCGTCGTCAAATATCTCCGCCGTGCGGTGGATGACGGCCATGACAAAGAAGCCCGCTGGAACATGATGATGGCCGCGAGTGAGGGCGCGATGGCCTTCGCCAAGGGCTTGGGCTCCGTCCATTCCATGAGCCATGCCATCGGTGCCGACCCGGCACTCCGCGCCCATCACGGCACCCTAAACGCGGTCATCCTGCCGCCTATGCTGCGCTTCAATGCAGACCATGTTGGCAACAAATACACCAAGCTCCGCCAAGCCATGGGCCTAAAGCCGGGTGCCGACCTTTCCGACTGGATTACCGAGTTCAACGCCTCCCTGGACTTGCCTGCAAACCTAGGCCAAATGGGCGTCACCACCGCCATGATCCCATCCCTGGCCGCCCACTGCATGACCGACGCCTGCCACGCCACAAACCCCAAACCGCCCACCCAGGATGAATACGAGCGGCTATTTGAGGAGGGGATTGGGGGGTAATTGAGGAGGGTTTGGGCGGAGTAACGCAAGCCATCGGGTCTCGTCACAGTCGCCATCGCCAACAAGACAGCGCGCACCGTATGGGCACCGCAAGGAAAGGCAAGGGCAATCGTAAGTGATGATGATTGAACGGGACCGCAGCCAGGACACCCCGAGGTGCTGTCTGGACGCTATAGCTCGTTAGTCTGATTGGAGCTTGGCAGGCGGAACCCATCGGGGCCAGCGGTCACAAGCGCCGCGCAAACAGGCCGGACACATGACCGCTCCACAAACCGATCAACACCACGTCAAAAAAACTTACGTGTTGAGGGTCGTGCACACACGACCGCACCCTCTTGAATTCGTTGATTCCCGCCAATAACCTAAATAGAGGCGTTCGAAGTGAGGAATGTCAGTTGAAGTTTTTCCATTCAGGAAGCCTATCGAGGTTGGTGCCATGCGACTCAAGTTCTTAACGGCAACGTTGGTTTTAGCAGTGACTTTTGTCGCGCAAAGTGTTCGGGCGCAGGAGATCGTCCAGTGGGGCACCGCGGGTGGCTGGGATATCTTGATCGACAAGACCCTGAATAATGGCTGCTTCATGCAAGCTGAATTTCAGGACGGCTCGCTGGTGCGCATGGGGATTGATAAAGAGGCGGGCGGGGGCTACGTGACGGCGTTCAATGATGCATGGGGCGATATTGAAGATGGCGGTGAATACGATATTTCCTTCGACCTGGACGGAGAACTTTACAATGGCGAAGCGAAGGGAATTTATTTAGCAGGCGCGCCCGGCGCTGACATTTCGTTCGATAGTGACGACTTCTTTTGGGACCTGATGCGGAAGAACGTCATGACCCTGATTCATGACGGTGAGGAGGTCATGACGATCTCACTCGAGGGTACATATGTCGGCCTTGAAGCGGTGCTACAATGCCAGGAAGAGGTGGACAGTCTGCGTTAATTTGCCTTCCGTCAGCGAGCATGACCTCGCGCTTTCGTCAATTGGATATGGATTATCCAAGTAACGCGAAACTGCGGATGTTTAATAAAGACCGCTCAGGCAAAGCCATAGCAGCGCGACTATGCCTGACGAAGGAGAAGTCCTGGATTTCCTTCTCTAGCCCAGACGATGCGCCAGATCGGCTCGGCGTGATTCTCCCCCGAAAGTGACTGCGAATGGCAGTCCAGCCTTCGGGGCAGGGTCAACTGTCTATGCACCAACATTAAACCCAGGCCACTCAATGGGGGCTGACCAACAACAGTCAACGCTCATTCTGCGAGTTCCCTGACAGTTGGTGTTCAAGTTTGAGCTTTCTTTCGGTGAATGGCAGCTTCCGGCCGATTTTGTTGAAAAAGGCATTCCTTGAATGTGTTTGACGTGGCCGCACATCTGAGTAATTCGCCCTTTTCACGGCGTGACCGGGAGGAGCTTTGCCAGTTTGCGGAGGTTTTGGGCGGTTGCTGCGAGGAGGAATTC
>CALLKY010000120.1 GCA_938083135.1 uncultured Alphaproteobacteria bacterium
ATCTACGACGCGACGGCGAAGATCGACAGAGAGGGCTTTGGCCATGCAGGCTGGCCTCCTTCACCAGCCCTCATGATGAATCACAAAATAACGCCAAACGGAATCCCTAATGATTCAATTGCCGCTCAATCCGCTCTAGTAGGCCTCCACGCGCTCCTGAAGCCAGCGGCGGCCTTTATATCGAAGGCAATGATTTTTCGCCGCTCCCGCGAGTAGAATTCCAGGAGAATAAGGACGTCACATCCTTGCTTCTGCGTGCAGCTGTTAACGGTGCAGTGTGGACAGCTCGACAAGCATTCGGGGATGATAATAGAGCCGTTCGGTATCGTGATCATTTTTTGAAAGGTTCCGGCGACGCAATCGTTGTCGAGCGAGACGAAGCGCGTACGCTTCGCGTTGTCCGTAAAGGCGAACGTGAGAACCAAAGACGAATTGTTCAGTCAATTGTTGAAGAAAAAGATCGAATCAATTCGGAACCGCTGGTGGCTGTTATAGCTCGCCTTGGCGATGGAGAGTCGGTTAAGCTTAGGCGCATTCCTGTTGAGCATCCGATTGGCCCATGGAGTCACTTAAAGTCTTTGCAACCATTAGAGTATCCTGCGACCAAAAAATCAGACATCAAAAGCATTGCTCATCTTCGAGCGCAGCATAAGGGCTCAATCATCCTGATAGCTGGTTATGTTGACCATGTCTGGGACGATAAATACGACTTTACCAAAAGTGCGGGTCCTTCAAGCAAGGTCGCTGTAGAGGATATAGAAAAGCGTGGCGCTAAATCATTCCATCAGCGGGCAAGTTGGCGGCAAAGAATCAGAATAGAGGGCAAGCTTGTCGGTGAGAGCCTTTTGGTCACCGATGTAGTTTGGGAAGATGTTGATCAAGGTGTCGAGAATATTGACGGAGCGAGGCCGGTCCGATGAAGCGGTTTCTTCAAATCGTTTGCGTCCTGCTGGGCATAGCAATAATACTGCCCGGAGCCGCGTTCTGGGTCATCGTTGAGTATGACCTAGACTGCACGATACCGCAGAACTGTGTGCCAAAATGGATATGGCGGGAATACCCAGACCCACCGGAGATGGTCCCGTTCATTCCAGTTTGTTATGACCCGGAACGCTCTAACCCGGAACGTACGCTCTGGACGGAACAATACGAAATGCCGAATGGATACTTTTGGCATCTGCTAGCGTTAGGAATGCAAAATGCTGGCGTTGCCCACGCATACCGTAACGGAAGGATTTATGTTCACCGATCTTTGGATAAACCCTTGTCAGCCTTAAATGCGCGAGGACCGTACCGGCGTATCCAAGTACGGTGGTGGGCCACACGAAACATTATCCAAACTGCTGCGGCAAAGGCGGTCCAAGCTGAAACTGGCCGCAAGGTGGTGACGGGACATCATATTGGCCCGCGGTTCGGCGTTGAAAGGAGTGACAGCGGGGTTGGTCACTTTAAAATCTTCCGCCACTTTTTCCTAGGCCCGGAACCTTGGGCACCGGAAGAATAAGCGGCTAGCCATCCGCGATTTTGCGCCAGGAGAGTTCGCGGTGGTAGGTGACGCCGTTTACATCTTTTGGCGGCGGTTGAAGGATCATCAGATCGTCTTCGAACCGGACTTTGCGGACTTGGTCGGTATCCATGCGGGCGGGGTCTGAGCAGGCGTCCACGCGAGTGATTAGGGTTTCGCCATCGAACGTGAATGCACCGCAATAGCTGGTATATTCCCGTGTCTCCCCTTCAGGCAGCGTCGCGCGGCCGTCGATCAGAACAGCAGCCATCCGACCATCACGGGTCAGCACGACAGTGCCGATGGCCTTCGCGCCGCCATAGGGCGGTGGGAGCGGCGCGCCATTCGGGTCTTTGGATTGGCCGCGCACAAGTTTCCATGTGCCATATACGCCTGCCATTGGGTCCGTTTTTGTATTAGTCATCGAGGAAATCCTTGAGCAGGGTGTTGTAGGCGTCGGGCTGTTCTATATAGGCGGCGTGGCCTGCGTCCGCCACGATTTCAAGCCGCGCACCCTGTACGGTTTCAGCGACGGCCTTCGTTTGAGGGGCGGGGGCAATCCGGTCATTCGCACCGGCGATGACCAATGTTGGCTGTTCTATTGTCGGCAGGATCGCGCGGTTATCTGCCCCTTTCAGCAGGGACACGGTGGCTGCGTATCCTGTTTCCCGAATTTCACCGGCAATGCTTGCGACTTCATCGAAGACTGGGCTGGTCTCGCCGACCATGCCTTTGGCGCGGGCTTCACCAAACATGCGGTCATCCATCGCCCGGCGTTCAGCCAAGCGCATATCATAGCTGGTTGGGTCATCGGCACCGAAAGAGACTTTGGTCGACGAAAGTACCACCTTTCCGACCCGCATAGGTGCCAGTCGCGCGACCCAGGGGCCGACGGCACCGCCCATGGAGTGGCCGACCAGATCAAAGTCACCCACACCTGCCGCATCAAGGGCCGCCAGCAGCGTCTTTGCGAAGTCATGGCAGGTGGGTTTGCCGCCTGGGAAATCATCAGATTCGCCATAGCCGGGGCAATCCCACGCAATGACGTGGCGGATACTTGCCAGGTCCCTTAGCTGCCGATCCCAGGACTTGGAGGACCCGCCAAGCCCGTGCAGCAGCAACAGTGCGCGGCCTTCACCTGATTGGCGGAGTGCGATTTGCCCCGCAGGTGTTTTGAATTTTGTGACCGTTCCGCCGCTCATGGCTTGATGTCCCGTTGTTTGATGATTTCGCGGCGCCAGATGTACAGCCCCGCCGCCGCTACGATAGCCGCACCGATCACTTTCTGCAGCCCCGGTGTTTCTCCCCACACAATGTAGCCAATGCCTGCCGCCCAAATGAGCGATAGGTATTTGAGTGGTGCGACAACGGCACCGGATGCAAATTTAAACGCGGCAATCGTCAATCGATTGGAGAGCGCCAACATTGCGCCAGCGCCAAGCAGTAACAGCCAGGATTGGTTTGAAACGGGCGATGCGCCAAGGACCGGCAAGCTCGCGAACCCGCCGACGGTCGCAATCAACATGGTCCAGAGCAGGATAGACGGGCCGCTATCAATAGAGCCCAGCTTGCGGGTCGCGATATCGCGCAGTGCTGCGGTGGTTGCGGCCATCAGTGGGGCTGCAACCCACCAGCCGATCTCACTGAAGCTCGGCCCGACGATGAGAAGTGACCCAAGAAAACCAACGATCGTCGCCGTCCAGCGCCGCCATCCAACCGGTTCATGCAGTAGAATTGCGGAGAGCGCCGTCACCAAGAGCGGTGAGACGAATATGAGCGCCAAGGCATCCGCTAGCGGCAGCACTTGGAATGACAGAATAACGAACACACTGGTGATCAGCGCCAGCATCCCCCGCCCGAATGTTTGCCAGGGTGCGTTGCTTTTCAGGTTGGATACGGTCGCACCTTCGTATTTCAGGATAACGAAGATAAACGGCAGGGATAACAAGCCTCGCCACGCCATCACATCGCCTGGATGCAGGGTATTCAGCAGCCATTTGGTGATTGCATCATTGCTGGTCAGCAGCATGGTGCCGATAACCATGCAAAGAATGCCTTTTGCAGGCGCATTCATCGCTGCGTTCGCTGTAGGCTTCGGGATTGTCATAGAAAGGGCGCCTGAACTTCGTAGCCGGTTTATCATCCGGTCCCGGCACTATAGCATGACGCGCTCTAACCGGAGGAACGCCAATGGCCATGGATGGACCGTTCGACAAGGCAAGCGAGGCCCGCGCCCGCTTTCCAAGCGAAAAGCTGACGGAGATTCCTTACGACCTCTATACCGATGAGGATCTCTACCGGCAGGAATTGGAGACGATCTATCGCGGCCCCGTGTGGAATTACCTGGCGCTTGCCTGTGAGATTCCGGAACCCGGGGACTACGTCACGACCTGCATTGGCGAAACGCCTGTCATCGTAACGCGAGACCGCGATGGTCAAATCCACGCCATGGAAAACCGTTGCGCACATCGGGGCGCGCTGGTTTGCTTGAAGCGGCGCGGTAACGCAAAGCTTCTGACCTGCGTCTATCACTCCTGGACCTATCGCCTCGATGGGAGCCTTCGCGGTGTTGCGTTTGAGAATGGCGTTGGCGGGGAGGGTGGCCTGCCGGATGATTTCGATAAGCAGGCCCATGGCTTGAAGCAGCTTCGGGTGACGGAATTCTGCGGTCTTATCTTCGGCAGCTATTCAGATGCGACCTTAGATTTCGAAACCTATATCGGCCCTGAAATTGCTACCCATATGCGGAGTATTTTGGGCAAGCCGTTAAAGTTTCTTGGGCGCAATGTGCAAGTGCTGCCGAACAACTGGAAAATCTATAACGAGAACTTGCGGGACAGTTATCATGCAAGCCTGCTGCATACGTTCTTCAACACGTTCAAGCTCAATCGCTTGAGCCAGGAAGGTGGTATCGTCGTTGGTGCGGGTGGCGGTAGTCACATTAGCTACGGCAAAAGCAGCACTGGCTATGACCATGATGCCTATAAAGAAGAAGGCATTCATTCGCTGAAAGACATGCAGCTCCAGGATCCGACTTTGCTGGATGCAGTGGATGAATCTGGCGAAGGCATGACGACGCGTATCATGTCCGTTTTCCCGACATTTGGACTGCAATGCCATTACAATTCCATCGCTGTTCGCCAAGTTCTGCCGAAGGGTGTTGGCGAGACGGAACTCGTTTGGAACCATGTGGGCTACCAGGATGACGATGCCGAAATGGACCAGCGCAGGCTGAAGCAATCCAATCTGGTTGGCCCGGCTGGATATATCTCCATGGAAGACGGGTGCATCGGCGGGTTTGTCCAAAAAGCCATCCAGGGCGTGCATGGCGAAATTGGGGTGGTGCCGATGGGCGGGGAGACTGTTGAATCGACCAAGGGCCGGGCCACCGAAGTCTCAATCCGTGGCTTCTGGAAAGCCTACCGTGCGGTCATGGGCGTATAATGACGGACGCTCAAACCTACTTCCGTGTTGAACGGCTGCTGGCCGACTATGCCCGCGCGATTGATGATGACCGGCTTGAAGATTGGCCAGACTTTTTCATGCCTGACTGCCTCTACAAGATCATCTCGACGGAGAATTTTGATCAAGGCCTGCCACTCGGCATTATTCACGCCGATAGCCAGGCGATGCTGCAGGATCGTGTGTCCTCCATCCGCCGGGCTAATATCTTTGAGGATCACCGCTACAAGCACTTTATTTCGGCGACGCAGATCACAAATGTCGAAGGCGATATTGTATGTGCGACATCAAACTATCAGGTCGTCCGGATTGATGTGCGCGGCAATGCCATGCTGTTCAGCGTCGGCAAATATCTGGATGTGATTGACCTTGGCGGCACGCGTCCGCTGTTCCGCGAGAAAGTGGTGGTGTTCGATAACGAACGCGTCGACACCTTGCTCGCATTGCCTTTGTGATGGAGAAAACCCCATGACCGCAACACTGCCCGGCCCGCTCGTTTCAACGGAATGGCTGGCGGCCAATCTGAATGCCCCAAACCTCCGTGTGCTGGATGCAACGGTGCATCTGCATCCGGCAGCAGATGGGGGCATGACGATGGAATCTGGCCGCGCTGACTATGACGCCGGGCATATTCCTGGTGCCATGTTCGCGGACCTGACATCAGACCTCTCGGACGATAAAAGCCCGCTCAGGTTTACACTGCCAACGGCAGACCGCTTTGCCGCTGCTATGGGGCGCTTAGGGGTGGGGGATGATATGCCAGTGGTGATCTATTCCGGCGGGTCCATGTCCTGGGGGCCGCGCCTTTGGCTGATGCTGCGTGCGTTCGGCTTTGAAAATGCGGCGGTATTGGACGGTGGTTGGCGGAAATGGTCGGCAGAGGGGAGAGCTTCTGAGACCGCCCCTGGCAGCTACCTTGCTGCATCCTTCACCGCTAATTTCCGCGACGGCGTTTTCGTTGATCAAGCGGCAGTAGAAGCTGCCCGCAGTGATGCAAATGCCGTCGTTGTTAACGCGCTCTCGCCAGCCCAACATGCGGGCACAGGCGGCCCCCACTATGGCCGTGCAGGGCGGATCACTGGCAGCGTCAACGTGCCTGCGTCTGCAATGTTGGACCCGGACGATTTCGCCTTTTTGCCGCTAAATACGTTGGCCGAACGCTTCGATGAAGCAGGAGCTACCGCAGAAAAAGACCTTGTGATCTATTGCGGCGGCGGCATCGCCGCATCCCAGGTCGCCTTCGCCCAGCACCTACTGGGGCGCAAGCCAGCGACAGTGTACGACGCCTCACTACAAGAGTGGGCGCGGGACCCAAATGCGGCGATGGAAGCTGACGGGTAGGGCTTGACCCTATTCCTTAAGCTTGCCAGCAATCAGCTTGTAAACCGCTGAACTGTCGAGATTTGCGAGGCCGGCACCGTCCGCCAATGCGTATACTTCCGCTGCTTGTGCGCCGAGTGGGCTGGCTTGGCCGATCTGTTTAGCAGCCGCTTGAGCGAGGCGAAGGTCTTTCAGCATCAGCGCAATCGTGAACCCGGGTGCGAAGTCGCGCTCGACGGCAGATGTTGGGCTGAGGCCCTTCACTGGCGGTGAGTTCACACCCTGCGCCGTCTGCCCGGATGACGTGCTGACGACATCATACAAAATCTTCGGATCAAGCCCCAAGCCTTCGCCAATGGCATAGCATTCGGCGACGGCGATGGTTGCAATGCCGGTGACCATATTGTTGCAGATCTTTGCTGCTTCCCCCATGCCCGATGGGCCGCAATGCACGACCTTGGCACCCATGGCTTCCAACTGCGGGCGCACGGTCTCCAAGTCCGCCGTGTCACCACCAACCATGAATGTCAGCGTCGCGTTTTCGGCCCCCGGAACGCCGCCAGATACGGGCGCATCAATCATGCGGAACCCGCGGGCTTTGGCGGCGCTGGCGACTTCCTGTGCCGTCGCCACGTCAATTGTCGAGCTATCAACAATCAGCGCGCCTGGGGCAGCCTTATCTAGGACACCACCAGCATCCATCAGCAACGCTTTCACGTCTGGGCCAGCGGGCACCATGGTGAAAACGACGTCGGCACCATCAAGCACAGCTTCCAGGCTGTCGGCGACTTCAGCGCCGGCATCCCGGCAGAGTGCCGCCGCTTCTGGTGAGCGATCAAAGACGCGGATACGGCGTCCAAGGGCGTTCGCTTTGCGGGCCAAGTTCTGCGCCATCGGGGCACCCATGCGTCCAGTGCCAATAAAGGCCGTTACGTCGCTCATCTGAATAGTCCTTGCCTGATGTGTTGATGTGTTGTCGCAAGCATTCAAGCGTGATTCTGAGGCTTGTCAAACAGTCGCCATATTTAGGCCCTTGGCGCGCCCGGAAGTGGGGTTAATTCTGACGCGATGTTTAGACGATTAAGGCATCTGGCGGCGGCACTCCTAATTGTGAGCGCGGGGGCGTTCCTTTGGCAGGCCGCATCGACGCCACGGGTCGACGGGCTCAGTATTCCTGAGCATGTGGCCTACATTGCCAGCGATCTCAGAGGGGCCAATGATGCCTATTGTATGATGCGGCTGGAGAAACTTGATGCCGCCTATACGCCAGCGCCTTTCACGACGCCCAGCGTTTGCGGGAATGAATTCGCAGTCAGAGCATCCAGAATAGGTGGGGCAAAGCTGAAGAACGCGCCGCTGATGTCCTGCAGCCTGGCGGAGACTGTAGCCGAGTGGGAGCAGGATGTGTTGCAGCCCGCCGCACTGGAGCATCTGGGCAAACGGGTCCGCCGCATTCAGCATCTTGGCACGTATAACTGCCGCAAGATCAGAGGCAGCGCCCGCTTCATGAGCCAACATGCCTATGCCAACGCTATTGATGTTTCAGGCTTTGTGCTTGATGACGGGGCGCGTGTATCCGTCGAACGCGATTGGGCGCGCGAAGATGCAAAAGGCCGTTTCCTCCGCGCGCTGAAACAGCCGACATGCGACGCCTTCAACGTGACGCTGACCCCCGACAAAGACGCACTTCACAAAAATCATTTCCACCTAGATGTCGGCCTTTGGCGGTCATGTAAGTAAGGGCGATTGTCAGCGGGTAGTAGTGCTGCTTTAGCGACTCGCAGTGGCAGCGGGCTATGGCTGTCGCCGATCTGGTCAAGGCTGTGTTCACATCTGCGACGAGCGCTTAGATCGTTGTTTGATATGTCTAATTTTGAGATTAATTTCATCTTTTCTTAAGAAATTGACCCTCGCCCCGTTGCAGAATCCTTAGGCACATTGCATCACCATTCCCGCGATGCGGAGTGATCGTCAGCAACTGCAATGCAGGACGCGGCGTTCGAACTGATGCGCAATGCTCGCAGCATAGGCCAGCCGTTCAGCGTGCGGTCGCCCAGGACAGGGCGTCCTCGCGCCCTAACGGCGTGCGGCCAAATGATCAGCTAATGGGGCTGAGCTGTAAGGAGCAAATACCATGGCGATTGACGCCAGAGACGACCTGATCGTTGTATCAGAAGGCCTTTTGGGCTTCGATAATCTTTTTGACAACAATAACTTCGGCAATGACATCGACGCAGTCGAGATCGTCAGCATCGACATTGGTGGCGGACCGCAAGCGGTCGGTGCCGGTGTCGTAACATCGAACTTCGACCTCGGCGTGTTGAGCGTCGGCAATGTCGGCTTCCCCGGCCAGAACCTGTCTTTCGATGCTGGCGCTGGTTATGACTTCCTATCATTTGGCGAACAGCGGGATGCGACATTTACCTATGTCGCACGAGACGCTGGCGGTCTGACTGATAGTGCCACCGTTACGATCCGGATTATTGGTCTGAATGACCAGCCGGATGCAGTCGATGATGCGTTCGGGACCCCGGGCAATCCGCCGGTTCCATTCCTTGAGAACACGCCGCTAAATGCGAATGTTCTCACCAATGATTCAGATGTTGATGCATCAGATAAGTTCACTGTTACAGCAGTAAACGGCGGTGGCATCGGTGGCAATATCGCGCTGAGCGCTGGTACGTTGACGATGAATGCAAACGGCGCGTTCACGTACAACTACACGGGCGCAAATCTTGCTGTCGGGGCCACGTTCACTGAAACCTTCGACTACACAATCACCGATTCAGCTATCCTTGGCGCGCTGTCTGATACGGCAAGCGTATCAATCACAGTGACCGGCACAAACGCTGATCCTATTGCGGTCAATGATGCGTTTAGCATCGACCAGAATGTGTTGCTGAACCAGGACGTGACACCTGCCGTTATCGGCCAGGATAATGACCCGGATGGTGATGCAATTACAGTCTCGGCTGTAAATGGCGGCGGCATTGGCGGGGTCATCAATCTCGCTTCAGGTGCGCAAGTCACGATGGCTGCCAGTGGCGCTTTCACATACGACCAAAATGGCGCATTTGCTGGTTTGGCCGTGGGCGCCACAGCCAATGACAGCTTCCAGTACACGATCACGGACGGTAATGGTGGCTTCGATACGGCAACAGCGACCATCACTGTTACGGGCATCAATGGCGATCCGATTGCAGTCAACGATAGCTTTAGCGTTGGTGAGGATGCGGTTCTTTCTGATGACGTAACGCCGGGTACGGTCGGGCAGGATCGGGATCCAAATGGTGATGCGATTACGGTTACGGCTGTAAATGGCGGCGGCATCGGTGGGGTGATCAACCTCGCTTCTGGTGCGCAGCTGGAAATGAACCTGGACGGCACGTTCGACTACAACACGAACGGCGCATTCAATGGCTTGAAGGCTGGCGAAACTGCCACTGACAGCTTCCAGTACACGATCACAGACGGTAACGGCGGCTTTGATACGGCGACAGCGACCATCACTATCAATGGCGACAATGATCAGCCAATTGCTGTTGATGATGTCTTCAGCGTGTCTGCGAATGTCGTGCTGAACCAGGACGTGACGCCGGGCACGCTTGGCCAGGATAGCGACCCAGATGGTGACGCGCTTTCTGTCACTGCAGTAAATGGCGGTGGTATTGGCGGCGTTATTAATCTTGGTTCCGGCGCTTCGGTGACCATGAACGCTAACGGTACGTTCTCTTATAACCAGAATGGCGCGTTTGCGGGTCTGGCACCGGGCGCTTCCGCTAATGACAGCTTCCAGTACACGATTTCTGATGGGAATGGCGGCGTTGATACAGCGACGGCGTTCATCACGGTCAACGGGGTTGATAACCCACCTATCGTGACGAATATCGGTGCTGATCTGCTTGTTGGCTGCCAGACACTCCTGTCATTCAATCTCCTGAACGCAAAAGACCCTGAAGGCTCTTCCCGCAATCAGTTGACCTATACTGTTGAGTCTGCGCCCACATCTGGCGGTGCTTTCCTGCGGTTTGGCCAAGTGTTGCAGGCTGGCGATACGTTCACGCAGGCTGATATCCATGGCGGCTTAGTTGAGTTCCGCCATAATGACGGTGGCCCTGCTGGTGCCTTCAATCTTGACCTGACAGTAACGGACAAGACCGGGGCCACGACGGCGCCGTTCACGTTCACGGTCAATGTCAAAACGCCTGATGAGGTTCAGATCGGCACCAACGGGCAGGACAACCTGTTTGGCGGCAACGGCGATTCTGCTCTGACCGGCCTCGCTGGCAATGATGGCCTGTTCGGTCATGGCGGCGATGATTGCTTGCGCGGTGGCGATGGCAATGATGGCCTGTTTGCCCATGGCGGGGATGACGTTATCCACGGCGGCGCTGGCAATGACCAGCTCGACGGCAATGACGGCGACGATCGTCTCTTTGGCGGCGACGGCGATGACATGGTCTGGGGCAATAATGGCGTTGACGTGATGACCGGCGGCAATGGCAATGATGAAATGGCTGGCGGTGCTGGCGATGACATCATTTACGGCAACTTCGGCGATGACATGATTTGCGGCAACGAAGGCGATGATTTCATCTTCGGTGGTAGCGGCGATGATGTCATAGCAGGTGCTGGCGGTAACGATGAACTGCTTGGTGGCAATGGCCGGGATACACTTTACGGCAACGAAGGCAATGATCGCATCAATGGCGGTAAAGGGAACGATCTCATTACCGGCGATAGTGGTTTGGATCGCCTGATTGGTTCTGCCGGGGATGATGTTATCCACGGCGGCGGTGATCGTGACATTCTCAACGGCGGCGGCGGCAACGACCGCATGTTCGGTGATGATGGCAATGACGTGTTGTTCGGCGCTGCTGGATCAGACAGCCTCACGGGCGGTTCTGGCCGGGATATCTTCTTGTTCAATGTTGGTGTTTCGGATGCAGATAGGGTCGAAGATTTCGATCCGACGCAGGACTTCGTTCGCTTCGTGAACGGTGGCCCAGCAGACTTCGCTGCACTCGTACCGCTGCTGCAGCAAGTTGGCTTCGATACAGTGATCGACTTCGGTGCTGGGACAGAACTGACCCTGGCATTCACTAACGCAAGCACCTTAAACGCTTCGGACTTCCACTTCTTCTCATAGAGTGGCGGCCCATAGCGGCAGCGAAGAACCCCCCGGCAACCCAGCGGTTGCCGGGGGTTTTGCTTTAGGTGTTCAATAATTCCTTGAGCAGCATCAGCACTGCTTCTGTCTGCTCTTGCTGAACCCAATGGCCAGCACCGCTGATAAGGTGTGTGCCGCGGTAGTCTACGGACCCGCGGTTTTCCATGGCCTCCAAAGCGCCAGGTGTTTGGCGCACACCCCAGTCCTGGGCGCCGGCGATGAACGCGAGAGGTGCCGTCATCGGCTTGCCAGCATACAGCTGCAATTCACGGTTATAGGCATCCTCAAACCTGCAGCGATACCAGTTTAGCCCGCCTTGGAAGCCAGTACGGGCGTATTCAGTTGTGTATGTGGCGAGCGTGGATTCCGTCATCCATGTGGCACCCGATATTTCGCGATCATCGGGCATGGCGTTGGCGACGGCCTCCGGCATGGTATGGGCCGCATCCATCACGTAATACGTGGGCATCTCTGCGATTGAACTGGCTGTCCAGCCGTCCAAACTGTGCGGTGAGTTTCCAGCCCAATCGGCGCTCTTCATATGGAAGTATGCCCGCATGAACGCATGTAAGCCTGCCGGTGCGGTCATCATGTCCTGATTGGCGGAACGGGTGGAATAGTAGTGCTGATAATGTTTGCGTGGGCGCGGCAGGGCTAGCAGTGCTGCCGCGATATCATCTGCTGCTGCATCAGGCGCGCCGACGGGCAAGGAAGGCGGGCTCGCGAATGGTGCGCTCATCACCGTGATCTGGCGGAAGACATCGGGGCGGAGCAGCCCAGCCCATCCAGCAACTGAAGCCCCGAAATCATGGCCGACAACCTGTGCCGCATAATCATGACCTAGCCGGAAAATTAGTCCCATGGCGTCCCGCACCAGGTTCGGCATGCGGCTTGTGAAAAGGTCTTGGTCATAGGCTTCAGACCATCCAGTCGTCCGCCCATAGCCACGCTGATCGGGCGCGATCACATGGAAGCCCTGTTCCGCCAGCGGAACCATGAGATTGCGCCAGGAGAACGCCAGTTCTGGGAACCCATGCAGCAGCAAAATCAGCGGCCGCGATGGTTTCCCTGCCTCCAGATAGTGCATGTCCAGGCCGTTGACGCCTTTGACATAGGCCGAGCGGACGCCGTCTGGCAGGGGGAGGGGCGGTAAGTCTTGCGGCAGGGCCATTATCAATAACCGGCCCGTCGGGTTTCGTCGGTGACGTAGCGAGCTTCCAATTCCTTCACTTCATCCATGCCCATAAGGTCAAAGAATTCCTGGAAGGATGTGATGTCATTGGCAAGGGCTGCCACATCGCCAGTTTCTTTCAGGTGGCGCAGTGTGCGTTGGATTGCCGGGATGGCAGCGAGCACCACGAAATTCGGATAGATCACCACGCCAAAGCCCATTTCCTGAATTTTAGACGTCGGTAGGAAGGGCGTTTTACCGCTGGAGGCCATGTTGTAGAGCAGCGGTTTTTCGAACAGCTTTGGCGCTTCTTCAAGCTGTTCCATGGTCGTCATCGCTTCTAGGAACAGCACATCGGCACCCGCTTCTTCACACGCATGGGCGCGATCGAGCATTGCATTCCAGCCTTCAACTGCCAGCGCATCAGACCGGGCAACAATCTGGAAAGCTTCGTCCTTCCGGGCATCAACGGCTGCTTTGATTTTCGCGACCATGTCTTCCTGGCTGATCACGGCTTTGCCTGCCAGATGGCCACACCGCTTCGGCCATTCCTGATCCTCCAGGTGGATACCGGCCACACCTGCGCGCTCGTAAGCCTGCACAGTGCGGCGCACGTTCAGCGGTCCACCCCAGCCGGTGTCGGCATCTGCCAGCAGCGGCAGGCCAGAAGCGTCAGCGATGCGGCCGGCGTTATCAACCATCTCTGACATAGTGAGCAGGCCAACATCAGGCATGCCCAGGCGATTGGCGGATGTGCCAGCACCGGTCATATAGATGCCGTCGAATCCCTCGGACGCCACTAACCGCGCATTCAGCGCATCGGCCACACCTGGCAGCACTGCAAGCTCAGGTCCTGCAATCATCTGCTTCAATTTCGTCGTTGCCCGCTCGCTCATTCTTGCCTCCTCAATGCGCATGGTTCTCCATGATCATGACGACTTGCGCAGCCCTCTCAACCCCCATACGATTTTGGTTAAATCAAGGGATCGTTGACCATGTCCGCTGAGCGGGAATTGACACTCTACGAAAAGCGCGTTGACGCGTTGCTACAGCTCCTTCCAAGGACTGATGGCGCTGCGCGTGAAACATTCTTGGAAACGCAGTTGGCGCTCAAAACAGCGTCTGATCAGGCTGAGTATTTTGACCGTTGGGTCGAATCCCTAGCAGAAAAACTGGTCACGAATGGCGTAATTTCAGCCGACGAACTCGCGGCAAAGCTAGCGGATGTCCGCGCAACTGCCGCCAAATGGGATACAGCTACGGAGACCGCCGAATGACCGCTACACCAAAGTTCCAGCCGGGTGACCTCGTACTGGTGGATGACCGGGACCATACCGGCCATTGCCGAACGCCCACATTCGTTCGGGGGTGCAAGGGCCGTGTGCGGCAATTGCTAGGTCTGTACAAGAATCCAGAAGAGCTGGCCTACTACAAGGACGCTGCTGAGCTGCCGCTTTATGACGTTGTATTTGAATGGCGCGAAGTTTGGGGCCAGGACGGCCCGGACGAGATCGCTGCCGATATTTATGAACATTGGCTGAGCCCAGCCTGAGGGAGATGACGGATGCCCCATGATGGTCACCATCACCACGAAGACCACGCGCCGATTGAAGATGTTGAAGCCATCGGCGAGTACGAAATTTTAGAGCAGGCGATTCGTGAATTGCTGGTCGAGAAGGGCGTGCTGAGTGCGGACGCCATTCAGACGCAGATCGATGAAATGGATAGCCGCACCCCCGTCGCTGGCTCCCGCATCATCGCGCGCGCCTGGACCGATGAAGCCTATCGTGCGCGCCTGATCGCAGACCCCAAACCAGCGCTGGCTGAAATGGGCGTCACCAAGCTGGACCATAATCCGGAAGTGAAGGTCGTCGCTGACACGGCTGATCGGCATCATGTCATCGTCTGCACGTTGTGTTCCTGCTATCCACGCGTGATCTTGGGGATGCCACCTGCATGGTACAAAAAGCGCGCATATCGCAGCCGTGTTGTGAAAGAGCCGCGTCAGGTTCTGGCAGATTTCGGCACCGAACTGCCAGACAGCATGACGATTGAAGTGCATGACAGCACTGCTGATCTCCGCTATCTCGTGCTGCCCATGCGCCCAGAAGGCACCGATGATTGGAGCGCAGATCAGCTGGCTGAACTGGTGACCCGCGATATCATGATTGGCGTTCGCCTGCCCAAGGCAGCTTAGCGCCGGACACAAGGGCGATCCCAATTGTGACCGATAGGATCGCCAGCGCTTCCGCTGGTCCAATCGCCTCGCCAATGAGCGGCCAAGCGAGCACAGCGGCGAAGCAGGGCACCAATGCAGCGAAGATTGCAGCCTCTGATGCGCCCAAAATGCGGATGCCGTAAATGTATAGAAACATCGCGACAAGACCATTCAGCACACCGTGATAGCCGATCTGAAAGGCAAGCTCTGGCAGCGGTAGGCTCGTCAGGCCAGTGTCGCCGACGAGCAGCCAGATAGGTCCATAGACTGCGGCGGCACCCACATGGGTGATCGCAAGTGAATGCCAGGGCGATAGGCCCGTGATCCGCACGATGACGGTGTATACGGCCCACATCCAAGCGCAGGCGTGGAATGCCAGGTAACCTTGCAGTGCGCCTTCATTCCCGGCGGACAGCGCTACCCAGCCGATGATCACGACGCCAAGGATGACAGCGCCGAGCCCTAGAAATCGCCGAAGTGAGGCTTTGTCGCCAAGGAAGATGATGCCGGTCGCGAATACGAGAGCAGGAAAGCATCCAGGCACGAAGATCGCGGCATGGGCGGATGGTGCATATTGGATGCCATAGCCAATACCCAAAGCGAACGGGCCAGATAGCGTTGCCAATATGATGAGCGTGCCGAACCAGCCTGCATTCCCGGCTTTGATGCCGTGCCGCAACACAATTGGCAGCAATACGATGGCACCAGCGGAACAGCGCAGGAGCGGCATATCCCATGCCGTGATGGCACCACTGGTGACACCAAGCCGGGTTACGGGAAACCAGCCACCCCAAAGAACTGTCGCAAACACAAGCGCAAGAACAGCGATTAGTCGCTGTGGTTTAGAAGCCAGGTTGGGCGCGCCGTTCAATAGGCCCTGGAAACGCAGAAGTCGGCGACATCCGCCAGCGTTTCAGCCAGTACACTCTCGCCATCAACAGATAGCAGCGCTTGCTTGGCATCCTCAGCGCATCGTGTTGCAGCCTTAGCGGAATCCGAAATCGCGTCGCGCGCTTGCATTAAGCTAAGCGCCTGCTCAAAGTCGCCGTCCTTCTGGTCCAGGTCTTCAATCACCCGGTGCCAGAAGGTCCGCTCTTCATCATCACCGCGTGCATAGGCCAGGAGAACCGGCAGGGTGGCTTTCCCTTCGCGGAAATCATCGCCCACGGTTTTGCCAAGTGCGCCCTGGTCTGCGTTGTAATCCAGCACGTCATCGACGATCTGGAAAGCGAGGCCGAGGTTCATGCCGTAAGCTTCCAGATTATCGGCATCTGCATCTGGCCGGCCGGCGATCACAGGACCAACGCGGGATGCAGCTGCGAAGAGTGCTGCTGTCTTGCCGCGAATGACGTCAAAATATGCGGCTTCAGTCGTTGCGGGATCATTCGCCGTCGTCAGCTGCAGCACTTCGCCCTCAGCAATGGTGGCGGAGGCGTTGGCGAGAATGCGCAAGACTTCAAGTGATCCAGCATCAACCATCAACTGGAAGGATCGGCTGAACAGAAAATCACCCACCAGAACGCTCGCCTGATTGCCCCAAAGCGCATTAGCGGACGCTTGGCCCCGGCGGAGGTCGCTTTCATCCACCACATCATCATGCAGAAGGGTGGCTGTATGGATAAATTCAACGCAGGCGGCGAGCCCAATATGGTGCTCGCCCGTGTAGCCGCACATGCGTGCCGTCGCCAGCGTTAATAGTGGGCGAAGGCGTTTGCCCCCTGCGGCAACGATATGACCGGCGAGTTCTGGGATGAGCGCGACGGGGCTGTGCATCCGTGCGACAATCTCACGGTTCACGCCAACCATGTCGCTTTCCAACATGATCGCGAGGCGGGAAAGCGCGTCTGTTGGCGCAGGGTCTGATGGTGCGGCTTGGTTCAACGCTGGAACTCCAGAGGGCACCTGTGAAATAGTGCGCGTGTGCGGGTGAGCATATGCTGACAGTCATGCCGGTCAACGGTCCTAAGCGTCGCGGAGAGTAAGGCTATGCAAGAAGTTCTAAGAACAGGCGACCCGGTTCGCGCTTCTTGGGCAATTGCGACACTGGCGGACGCCGGGATCGAAGCGGTGTTGGCAGACCTTAACACCCACATGCTGGAAGGCTCCGGCGTTGCTATTCCACGCCGCGTGTTAACTGCGAGCGAGGATGCCAGCCGCGCGCGCTGGGTGCTTGAAACCAATGACCCTATGAAACCAGCACCTTGACGGTCTTTGAGACATCAGAAGACGCATGGCTTGGCGGTCAGCTGCGGTTGAAACAGCCAAAGCGTGGCTACCGAGTCGCTATCGATGCCGCATTGCTTGCAGCTGCGACCCCCTTACAACCGGGACAGCGCGTGTTGGATTTAGGCACAGGTGTTGCCGCGGCGGCCTTGGCGTTGGCCGCCCGTGTTAACGATGCACAGGTCGATGGTGTTGAGTTACAGCCAGAATTTGCAGCACTTGGGCTGGAGAACATCCATCTGAATGGCTTTCAGAACAGAGTTCGGTGCTTGCAGGGTGACGTGCTGGACTTGCCGACAGATGTTGCCGCCTATGACCAGGTGATGATGAACCCGCCCTATTTGGCCAGTGGCGGCAATGATGCTGGCATGGATACAGCGAAACGCATCGCCACGATTGAAGGCCCAGCACGGTTGGATGATTGGGTGCGGGCAGCAGCGTCTGCCTTAAGGTCTGGCGGGGGGCTAACTATCATTCACCGCGCCGATCGGCTGGGCGATATTCTGACGGCTGCAGGTGCGAATAATTTTGGCGGCCTGACAGTGTTTCCACTATGGCCCAAAGCGGGCGAAGCGGCCCGTAGGGTCATTGTCCATGGACGGAAGGCTAAGGGCGGCAGACTGGCGTTGATGCCTGGCCTCGTTCTGCATCAGGCCAATGGCACCTATACGCCGGAAGCGGATGCAGCACTGCGCGGCGGTGCGCTAGATTTCACCCCACATCCTTAGAAGATTCGTGTAGGCCTTTTGCAGACGGATGGCTTCAGGATGTTCTGTGCCTTCACGGGTGTTATTTTGCATAAAGCCAATCGATTGCGCGATATCCAAAAGCACTTGCCGCTGGTTTGGGTCCCGCACCATGCTTTGCGCCCAGCCGACCATTGCCCGCCGCTCGCCGCTGATAACAGGATTAACGCGGTGAAGAACGAGCGTTGAGTAAATCACCATATGGCCAAATGGCAGCTTGAATTTCTCAGGCCGCATGTCCGTATTCAGCTCAAGCTCACCACCTTCATAGCTGTCCGGGTCAGCCAGAAACAATGTGAATGACAGGTCGGAGCGCCAGATATTACCGCTGGTGCGGCCCATAACGGTATTGTCAATGTGATCGCCGTAAAACATGCCTTGGCGGTACCTGCTCAACAGAATGTCACCGACATGTTTGGGCTGGGCGATGAGATTGAAGTCATTATGGGCCAAAAGTGCCTGTCGGACTTCATCTGAAAGCTCTTTACGCAGCGCGCTAGAAGTTTGAATTTCCTCATTGCGCTTCCGCTTGATATTGGTGGAGCCAACCGTTTGAGCGCCATCAACGAACGTGTCCGAATCAAATGCAGCTTTCAGCTTATCAAGCAGCGTTGTTGGCAGTACGCCAGGAAGAACGAAGATCATGGTTGCGTCCAATCAAAATCTAGAAGCGGGCGGACTTCTTCGGCGAAGCGGCGGGTTTGTGCGACCCGTTCTTCTGGCGTGCCAAGGAAATCAAATTCAAAGAAGCGCACACCCGCTTTATGGAACTCAGACAGCTTCTCCGCAATATCTTGGGGTGATCCAAGGGCGACATAGCGCTTGGTTGCCCGGCTGAAATCCATGGCATAGCGCTCAGACAACAATGCATTGGCGCTGTCGAAAGCGGCCTCATAGGTATCATCCAGGCGGCAGAACAGCAGATGGGCAGACCCGTATGATGGAAGATCCCGTCCAGAGGTCGCATATTCCCGCGCAATCCCTTCCAGTCCCTCGCGATATTGTTCTGGCGTCACCACATAGGAAATCCATCCATCGCACAGCGTTGCAGCCCGTTTTATTGCTGCCTTGGAGCGCCCACCGACCCAGATGGGCGGCCCGCCGGCAGGTTCTGGCGCGGGGCGAAGCTGTGTCTCCGGGAAGCTGTAAAATCGGCCTTCATGGGCGACCGGTTCACCGGTCCACAATTTGCGGACGATTTCAATACCTTCGTTCAGCCGTGCGCCCCGTTCGTTGTGCGGGATGCCTGCAAGGGCGAACTCACCCGGAAACTCGCCGCCGACACCGACGCCAAAGATGAACCGCCCCGGTGCCATGCGGGCGAGCGTGATTGTCTGTTTGGCGACAAGGGCTGGATGGCGCAAGGGCAGCAGATAGACCGAAGTCGCGATCGTAATTTTCTCCGAAAGTGTCGCGATCATGCCGAGGCCAAGAATGGAATCATCAATGGGCAATGCGAATGCCAGATGATCGCCAACAGCAATACTGGTCAGGCCAGTCTCCTCCGCCAACCTAACAAGTTCACG
Source organism: uncultured Alphaproteobacteria bacterium (assembly GCA_938083135.1). GTDB lineage: Bacteria > Pseudomonadota > Alphaproteobacteria > Bin95 > Bin95 > VMCJ01. Next base: position 19,341 of record CALLKY010000120.1, read on the forward strand.
GGCATAGGCGGGGTTTGGCACACGGGAATGCAGGCCAAACCGGGTGACATCATCAAGCGGTAGATCAACCATCCGAAGCTCTCTCGTTAAATTGGACCAAGATAGAGTATCATCCACTACGCCATTGGGGAGAGGATGATATGAGCAAAGTTCTGCATCGGAATTTAGCTGCACCGCCGCCTAAAGCATTCCGGGCTGAGGGTGTGCGTATCTTCACAGAAGACGGCGGTAGTTTTATCGATGCTGCCGGTGGGGCCGCTGTATCCTGCCTTGGCCATAGTCATCCGGCGATCCTGGCTGCGATGCACGATGCGATAGACCGCCTGCAATATCTCCACACGGGCTCCTTTACCCATGATGCTATGGAGGAATTGGCCGAAGCACTGCTAGAAGACGCGCCGGGCGATCTCTCCCATGCTTTCTTTGTTTCCAGCGGGTCTGAAGCGGTTGAATCCGCTTTAAAGCTTGCCCGGCAGTATTTCCTGGAGATCGGGCAGCCCGAGCGATTCCGGTTCGTGGCACGGCGGCAGAGCTATCATGGCAACACATTGGGCGCCCTTGCCGTTGGCGGCAATGCAATGCGCCAGGCACCATACAAACCTCTGCTTATGGATGCGGCGAGCCACATCGCCCCTTGCTATGCCTATCGTGACCAGCGAGACGATGAGACGTTGGAAGCATATGGTCTACGGGTTGCGAATGAACTTGAAACAGAATTGTTGAGGCTTGGGCCAGATACAGTCGCTGCGTTTATCGCAGAACCGGTCGTCGGTGCTACGCTGGGCTCCGCCCCTCCTGCGCCTGGATATTTCCGCCGTATCCGCGAGATTTGCGACCAATATGGCGTGCTCTTTATCGCTGACGAGATCATGTGTGGCGGGGGGCGTTGCGGCGCAATGTTTGCGATATCGGATGAGGGTGTAGCACCCGATATCATTACCGTGGCGAAAGGCTTGGGTGGTGGTTATCAACCGATTGGGGCAATGCTATCTGCGGGGCATATCGCGGACGCCCTTAAGCTTGGCTCTGGTGGATTTCAGCATGGCCACACATATTTGGGCCACCCTATCGCCTGCGCCGCAGCGCTAGCCGTGCAGAAGACGCTCCGGTCAGACAATCTACTCGCTGCCGTATCGCGCCAGGGTCAGCGGCTTATGGCTGGACTGGAGGCTAAGCTCGGGCAACACCCGAATGTTGGTGATATTCGGGGCAGGGGGCTTTTACAGGGGGTCGAACTCGTCACAAATCGGGATACGAAGACGCCGTTTGATCCAGCTCTGAAGCTCAATCAGCGGGTCAAGGCGGAAGCCATGGCGCGCGGCGTTGTTGTGTATCCAATGCCTGGCACAATTGACGGCGTGCATGGTGACCACATCGTGCTTGCTCCGCCCTTTATCGCTACGGATGCTGAGATTGATGAGATCATTGAAGCCGTGGCCGCCGCAATTCCCGCTGCAATCCCGTCAAATTGACGGTTTCTGCCTTAACGTAGGCACAACGCAGTCCGCTGCATTATCTGGTGAACCTCCTGAACTGGGATGCGCCATGAGCAGTTTGACAATCGCCGACGCCAATAACCTTGTCCTTGATCCATCTTCGGAAAACCGAGAACTAACCGCGATTAAGATTACGGAACTGTTCAAGTCGAAGGCGCTTGATCCGACAGCCACAAACATGGTCGAGGAAATTTTGCGTATTTTCGCCCATGATGCAGCGATCAGGGTGCGCAAGGCCTTATCACAGCAATTGCAGCATGAGCCGGACCTGCCGAAAGATGTAGCCCTCGCCCTAGCGCGGGATGTGGATGATGTTGCGGTGCCCGTGCTGCGGTTCTCCCGCGCATTGTCTGATGTCGACTTGGCAGAACTGGCGGCGAGTGAAGGGCAAGCAAAGCTCTGTGCCATGGCGGCCCGCCATCAGATTGGCCCGGTCTTGAGTGATGCGCTTATTGATCACGGCGATGAAAAGACGGTCGCGACGCTGCTGGCGAACGCAGGCAGCCGCCCGACAGAAACAGGCATGATGACTGCCTTGGATAAGTTCACCGACAGTGATCATGTCCAGGCGCCGTTGGCCCGACGAGCAGACGTGCCGCCAGCTGTATTGGTGCGGATGATCACCCTGGTTTCTGGTGATTTTGCGTTCTTTGAGCATGCGATGGCCAGCCTCGCGGGGCTGAGGTTGGATGTCGCGCGGTCGTTGATCCACGACGCCGGAACCCTTGGCGTTCAGGAACTCTGCCAAATGGCCAAAACGCCAGAGCGGTCAACTGAACTGATTGTAGCAGCGATTTCCACCGCCAAAGATCTTGGCTTTGAGGATTGTGAGATGGACCGCGCCCGCTTCCAGTCCCGGATGATTGAGCGAATGCTCACGCATTTTGAAGATCTTGGCGACCATTTAGCCGTGAATGGCGTGGATGATTTGATCGATCAGCTGCGTGCGCCTGCTGCTGCCTAAGGCAATTTCCGACCAATCTGAACCAGACTGGCCGCTTTAGAAAATGAAATCGTCTTCCACCAGGCTCGCTTCTGTGACGCCAACAAGACGGATCGTATCCGTTGCTGAAATTTGGATGACAGCACCCCCAGCGGTATCAGTCGTAATCGCCTGAATGTCCGCCAAGTTCGTGAAAGTGAATGGTGTCAGGTCAAGCTGATCGACGACGCCCGCCCCGGCGCGGAAATCTTGGATAACGTCTGTGCCAGCGCCAGCCAAGAACCGGTCATTACCATCACCACCGGTGAAATCGTCATTTCCAACGCCGCCATACAGGAAGTCATTGCCATTTCCGGCGTTCAGAACGTCATCGCCGTGGTTACCGATGAGTTGGTCATCCCCATCGCCGCCATTCAGATTATCATTACCAAAATTGCCGCCGATGAAGTCATTGCCACGGTCGCCGGTGATCTGGTCATTGCCGTTGTCACCCAGAATGCGGTCATCCCCGTCCCGGCCTTGTAATGTGTCGTCGCCATCGCCGCCGCGCAGATTGTCACTGCCGCGACCGCCGAATGCGGTATCATTCCCGCCGTCGCCACGAAAACGAACATCGACATTCGTATTCTCAGCATTGACGGTGTCAGCGCCGCCGCCGCCATTAAAGACCACGTCTTGGACGGTCGAGGCCGACATGTCATTGACAGATAATGTTTCGGCAAAGCCGCCGCCATTAACTTCAATCACTTCGGTATTTGTGATTTCGATCTTGCCTGTGGTCCCATTAACGCCTTGGAAGCGTACAGCGCCTGCATTTGCTGCGGCCAGATCAAACGCTGCACCTTCTGTATTGCTGCCGTTGATCTGAACTGTATCCCGACCAGCGCCGCCATCCACTACGTCTTCGCCATCCCCCAGATTATGGACCATGACATCATTGCCAGCACCGCCATTGATGATGTCATTGCCGCCAGCACCGGTCAGCACGTCATCGCCAGCCAATCCCTCCAGGGTGTCCGCTCCAGCAGTGCCGACAAGCCTATCTGCGCCTGCTGTACCTTGGGGTGCCGGCGTTCCGCCACCGGCGGCGGAAGGGCGCGCCAGGCGGTCTGCCGGGTCTGTCAGAAAGTCGGTCTCAGACAACTGGAAGCTCTGAACGCCATTGAAGTTGAACTGGCCCTTTAGGACGCGGATCGCGGCATCCCCATTTGCTTGCGAAAACACACGGGAGAGGGCGGCTGCAGGAGAGGAAAAGCCCAGCGCTGTGAGGTCAATTTTATCGACCCCCACTTGGAAATCGGTGATCGTGTCGATGCCTTGACCAGCGCTTGCGACAAACACATCGGCGCCGCCACCGCCGCTCAGCGTATCCTCACCACTTTGGCCGATAATGAAGTCATCGCCAGCGCCACCGCTAATATTGTCTTTGCCGGAATTGCCGAAAAGTTCGTCATCACCAGCATCGCCCCTGATGTTGTCGTCGCCAGCGCCACCGATCACTCTATCGCTGCCGTCACCGCTTAGAATCGTGTCATCGCCAAAGCCGCCATTAAGCGCGTCATTGCCGTTTTCGCCGCTGAGAAAATCATTCCCAGATTGGCCAAGAAGGAAGTCGTCGCCGTCGCCACCAATGATGATGTCATTGCCGGAATTACCAAACATCCGGTCGTTGCCAGACTCACCCTGCATGTGGTCAAGGCCAAGCCCGCCGACCATCCGGTCATTGCCCGCACCGCCAAGGAAGATGTCGTCGCCGCTGCCGACGTTTACATTATCGTTTCCGCTGCCGCCGCGGATCCGGTCAATGCCAGAATTCCCGAAGATGCGGTCATTGCCAAGCCCACCATCGAGTGAGTCATTGCCCGCACCCCCAACAATCCGATCATTGCCGTCGTCGCCGCTGATCTGGTCAAAGCCGTCACGACCGTCTAGCAGGTCATTGCCACCAAGGCCGCTGATGATATCAGCATTATTCGTACCGTTTAGGGTGTCATTTTGGGCAGTGCCGATGCGTCGTGCCATGGGTCAGGGCCTCTTTTTGTAGATTACAGGGTCAGCAATCAGACGCCGCCCAACGCCCTATTCATGCTTCCTAGCCGCTTTTTTGAGAAGTCTATCGAAGTGATTAATCCAAATAGTTTCAGATTTCCGGCAGCGCTGAAGTGAGGCTTCAGCGCTGCCGGTTTTCGCAATAATTGCCGATTAGATTAGGAAGTCATCCGCATCCAATGCAGCCTTGGCCACACCTTCCAGCAGTAAAGTATCCACTGCAGATAGGTTCACCCGTGCGCCGCCGGCGGTATCGGTAGTGAGCGCCAGGACGGTGGAAATGTTGGTGAAGTTGAATGCAGTCAGGTCGATTAGGTCAATTATGCCTGCACCCGCCACAAAATCGGTGATGACATCGGCACCACTTTCGTAAACGAAAGTATCTTCGCCATCGCCACCTTCCATAGTGTCGTTGCCAGCACCGCCGATGATCCGGTCAGCACCGGCAATGCCGAACAAGCGATCATCGCCGTCACCACCCAGGAGAACGTCATTGTCTCCGCCGCCATTTAGGAAGTCATCGCCAACGCCGCCATCGAGCTGGTCATTACCAGCGCCGCCGGTCAGGAAGTCATTTCCGACCCCGCCGTCAACCACGTCATCGCCACCGAAACCCTGCAGTGAATCTGCGCCTTCGCCACCATTTAGAAGGTCGTCTGCGCTGCCGCCAAGGGCTGTGTCATTGCCGACGCCGCCTTCAAATTCCAACCTGATGTCAGCGCCAATTGCATCTGCGATGTCGTTACCAGCACCGCCATTGAAGCCGACGATCCCAACATCAGTCCCCGCCAGATTGTCCAGGAATGCGGTCTCAACACCATCTCCACCAAACACATCAATGCGCTCGATCGTTGAGTTGACCAGTGTGAACGGGTTGGCTGTCAGCCGATCCAGGACAGCTTCACCGCCAACAGCACCGACGATTTGGAAGCCGCCACCGGGAGCGGTTTCGGCGCGGATTTCTAAGCTATCCGTTCCGGTGCCGCCATCATTGCGGTCACTGCCATCGCCATTGTTCCAGATGATTTTGTCATCGCCATCGCCGCCGCTAACGGCGTCGCTGCCTTTATCACCCTGCAGGGTATCGTCGCCCGCATCGCCGTTGAGCAGGTCATCGCCGTTACCGCCCAGCGCCGTATCGGCCCCAGTACCGCCGTTGAGTTGGTCGTCCCCTTCGCTGCCGTTTAATTGGTCATCACCTGCATCGCCGTTGAGAACATCGTCGCCGTCGCCGCCGTCTAAAGTGTCTGCCCCGGCAGTGCCATTGATCGTGTCATCGGTATTGCCGCCTACCGGGCCATTGGTGTTTGCCAGAATGTTATCTTCATCTAGCGCTGCAATTTGCACCCCACGCAGGGTCACGGTCGCGCCGTTCGCCGTCAGCGTTGCATCGCCACTTGCGTCTGCTGTCATTGCAGCGATGACGGCAGCAGCGTCTGCGAAACCCAGTGCTTTCACATCTAGGAAATCGCCAACACCGGCACCTGCTTCAAAGTCCTCAATTACGTTGACGCCGGAATTCGCTGTGATGACGAACTGGTCGGTGCCGGCGCCGCCGCGCAGACTATCGTCGCCACTTTGGCCAAACAGAATGTCATTGCCGTCACCGCCGTCAATGATATCCCCGCCAGAATTGCCGAAGATCAAATCACCGTCCGCGCCGCCTCTGATGATGTCATTACCGCTGCCGCCCACGATCCGGTCCCGTCCAGCACCACCGCTTAGTGTGTCATCGCCAGCAGCGCCATCGAGTTCGTCATCCCCGTCGCCGCCTGCCACGAGGTCAACATCCGCGCCGCCGGTGTATCGATCCTCGCCAGCGCCGCCTTCAGCGCTATTCCGGCCGATGCCACCAAACATGACATCATCGCCATCGCCGCCGTTCAACACGTCATCGCCAGATTGGCCGCTCAGGACGTCATCGTCACGACCGCCGTTCAGGACGTCATTGCCCGATTTGGCCGAAGAGCCGATCATTGCCGTGGCCACCGTTCAGGACATCATCGCCCCCGCCGCCGATCTCACGGTCATTGCCGTCGAACCCGCGGACGATGTCATTACCGGCAGAGCCAGTGATTGTGTCATCGAGGTTCGTGGCAGTGACGGCCTCAATAGCTGTCAGCGTGTCAGTTTGGCTGCCATCGTTTGCCGCTGCTGTGCCCGCTTGCAGGTCCACAGTGAAGCCAACTGTCTCGCCTTGCAGGTTGTAGATATCCACACCATCGCCGCCATCGATAGCGTCATCGCCGGCACCGCTGAATATTTCATCGTCTCCATTGCCGCCATCGATAATATCATCGCCAGCGTCACCGTTTATTTCGTCGTTGCCATCGCCGCCAGCGATCGTATCTGCGCCAGCGCCACCGCCTATTTCGTCGTCTCCTGCATCCCCGAAGACTGTGTCATCGCCGTCACCTGCTCTGATGCTATCAATGCCATCGCCGCCGCGAAGGATGTCATCGCCCTGGGCACCGTTCAGGATGTCATCCCCGCCCTGGCCGCTCATTTGGTCGGCGTCCGCGCCGCCGTTCAGCGCGTCATTCCCGGAATTGCCGAACATCCGGTTCTCGCTATTGCCACCGAACAGCACATCGTCGCCACCGCCGCCAATGATGCGGTCCGCACCTTCGAAGCCTAACAGCACATCGTCTGCGGCTGAGCCTGTGATGATGTCGTTGAAGTTCGTTCCAATGACAGATTCAAATACATCAAGAAATGTATCGGTCTGGCTGGCATCGCTGGCGACGGCCTGCAATGTCGCGAGATTGATTGTGAAGCCAACGGCTTCGTTCTCATAGGTGACGATATCGTTCCCGTCACCGCCGCCAAGCGTGTCATTGCCGGCACCGCCATCAATCTTATCGTCACCAATGCTGCCAGTCAGCACATCGTCGCCTGCCAGCCCTCGGATATCATCAGCGCCGAAGCCGCCTTGGATAACCTCATTCCCAACATTGGCGATAATCGTATCGCCGAAGTTTGAACCGGGATTTCCCATGTGGGATCGTCCCAACCAGGAAAGCATGGTTGGGAAAGGCTTGATCTGCAAGGCTTTTGCTTTTGATGGCTGCCGAAGGGCTAATCTGGTTGGCAGAGGACTGATTGGCGGCCGTGCCGGGTTGA
>CALLKY010000121.1 GCA_938083135.1 uncultured Alphaproteobacteria bacterium
CTCAGAAAAGCCGCCGCCCGTAATCTCCCAGATCTCTGGGACGCCATCCGAGACGCCATCGACGACCTCACGCCAAACGACTGCAGGAGCTACTTCACAGCTGCAGGCTATGAACCAGAATGATGGGAATCTGCTCTAGGCCAGCCCCTAAATCTTTTATCCGCGCGGCATTTTCGCCCACCATTTCATGGTAAACTTGGCGTAGTTCATTCTCCACTTGGCGGTCCTTAGTCAATTTACCGAGCTTATATTTACTGATGGCACCATCGATTGCATGTGCAACTTAGTGCGCCTGCGTCCGGTGGCGCTCAGTGCGATTTAGTTGCGGATTAAGCAAAATTTCATTCTGCTTAACACCGGTCTCAATTGTGCGTCCTCCCTTCTCTGACTTTCCCTTCTTAGGCCTGAACTCGCCAAAATCGTTAGCCATGTCAAATTTCGAATCATCTGGCGTCGCGGACCGAATACGCGCAAGATTGCCGCCAATAACTTCAATGTCCCTTGGGCTTGCAGATATATTTGGGCTGCCAACATTGCCATGGCCAACGATGAACGCATTGGGGTGAATTGCTGCACCATCCACATCAAATTCAAGCCGAGCACCCTTTAGAAGCTTGGCACCATCTTTCCCAAATGCGCCTTCAGGGTATGACTGCTCGAAAGAGCCTTTGCGCGGCAGGTTGGGCGAAGCTTTCGGATGGCTCATCAATTCGCCTAAACCTTCAGCAGTGTCTGGATTGCCGGCCCTACGGCGCGTAGCCTTCGCATAGTCATAGACATCCATGCCCTTGCGGATGGCGACACCTGAGGCGAAGGGACAGAATACTGCTGCGCCGCCTGTTGTCGCTTGCAGCCAGCCCGCATTGGCGTTCTCGCGGTCGCCTGTGGCCTCATTGTAGAGGGCGCTTGCCGTCCCAGCACCAATATCGACAACATCACGTGCTGTGCCATATGGCTCTGTGAAGGAGGCTGCTATATCGGCTGCCTCTAACGGGTTTTCTTTTACAAAGGCGATTGCGTCGCGCGCGGCTTGGGATGCAATGCCGCCATCATTACCACCTTCTAATGTGGCATCATCATTCAGGGCGCGATTTCTGGCGTTGCGTTCAGCCAGACGGCCTTGCACGGCTTCAACACGGGCGGCGCTGCTGTTTCTAATTTGCTGCGCACGGTTTAGCAGCGTCAGGCTAATTCGCTGCGGTGCTTTGAGTTGCTCTGTGGTTTGCACAGGACTTTCACCGGGCTTACGCATCTGGGTGTTATGTGGGGTAGCAGGCAGTAACTCCAAGCCACCAACTTTGCGGGCGCGGTGATCCTTCAGAGCTTCACCAAGCGCCGTGTTTGTTTTCACGCTGGTGAACCCATCAGCCTTGAAATCTTTATTCTTCTTTTGTTCTTTTTGTTGGAATGCAAGCAAGCCAGATTCAAGCGTCGGGGTAAACACGCCGCTGATGCCTGCATCCCTCTTATCAATGAACCCGAGTTCTGCCAGTCCTCGCGACAAAGTGGAGATACTTGCGGGGTCCTTATGGAAATCGCGGCCCACAGGGGATATCACCATATCGCCACGGGCGTACGGCGGGCGAATATCTGGCGGTGGAACCTCGCCAGCGTCAAGAAAAAGAGAGTCGAAGCCGCTTGGCTGTGTGTTTGCGCGGCGGCGGGCTTTGCGTTGGGTCATAATCATCCTCCAGGTTATCAAGATTTTGCATACAAGAACATATTTAGAACATTTCAAGACTCTTTTTCACTTCATGCCTTTGTCGAAGCATGCCAGACTATTTGGGATGGATTAGACAAGGCCGCGACGCTGCGGCGGGGAGCAAGCTATGACGGAAGCCGTTTCAACGAAGGTATCTGCCCGGGCGCGCACAGTGCCGCAGGAATGGCTGGACCAGAACCGGGAGGAGGCGTTGGAGCCTGATCTGCCGATCATTGACCCGCACCATCACCTCTGGGATTTCCCGAAATCACGCTACCAGCTGGATGAAATGCTGGCTGATGCGGGGGATGGGCATAATGTTCGCAAGACTGTGTTCATCGAATGCACATCCCAGTGGCGCGCGGATGGGCCGGAGGAAATGCGACCCGTTGGCGAGACCGAATACGCCAATGGCATCGCCGCCATGAGTGCAAGCGGCGATTATGGCGATTGCCGGGTCGCAGCCGGAATTGTTGGGTATGCGGACTTACGCCTTGGTGGGGCGGTTGAAGATGTTCTGCAAGCCCATATTAATGCAGGCGGTGGGCGGTTCCGCGGGACACGACATTCAATCTCGTTTGATCCCTCCCCCGCGATCCACAACAGTCATGTCGGCGCACCGCCGGATATGTATCATGACCCAGCGTTCCAAGACGGCTTCCGCGCCCTTGGCCGCATGGGCCTTTCGTTCGAAGCATGGCTATACCACCCGCAATTGGATGAACTGGCGTTCCTGGTCGAAGCCTTCCCGGACAATGCCATCGTATTGAACCATGTGGGCGGCCCCTTGGGCGTTGGCCCCTACGAAGGCCGCCAGAAGGAACTGTTCCCGGCTTGGAAAGCTGGCGTGGAAAAGGTTGCAGCGTCTGGCGACAATGTCTGCGTGAAGCTTGGTGGCCTTGGCATGCCGGTCAATGGGTTTGGCTTCCAGGACCGCGCTGTGCCGCCGTCATCCCAGGAACTGGCAGACACATGGCGCCCCTATGTCGAAACCTGCATTGAAGCCTTTGGCCCAAACCGCTGCATGTTCGAGAGTAACTTCCCGGTCGATAAAGTCAGCGGCAGCTACCGCACGTACTGGAACGCGTTCAAACGCCTCGCATCTGGTGCCAGTGACGCCGAAAAAGCCGCGATGTTCCATGACGTCGCGGCAAGATTTTATAAGATTTAGAAATTGGTCCGGGCGGCCGGACTTGAACCGGCACTCGCTTACGCGAAACAGATTTTAAGTCTGTCGTGTCTACCGATTCCACCACGCCCGGGTTCGGCTCGCCCGCGTCGTCTAAGGCGCGGGCGCGGGAGACCTTAGTGCAGGATCTGGCTTAAGAAAAGCTGTGTCCGTTCGTTACGCGGATTGGAGAAGAATTCCTCCGGCGCGTTCTCTTCCACGATCTCACCGCCGTCCATGAACACGACGCGGTTCGCGACCTGGCGGGCAAAGCCCATCTCATGGGTGACACAAATCATCGTCATGCCGCTTTCGGCCAAATCGACCATAACGTCCAGCACTTCTTTGATCATTTCAGGATCAAGCGCGGAGGTTGGCTCATCAAACAGCATGATGCGTGGGTTCATGCAAAGCGCCCGTGCGATCGCGACCCGTTGCTGCTGGCCACCGGATAGCTGGCCTGGGAACTTCGCCGCTTGCTCTGGAATCTTCACGCGCTCCAGATATTGCATGGCAATTTCTTCAGCTTCGGCCTTCGGCTGCTTGCGCACCCAAAGCGGTGCCAGCGTACAGTTCTCAAGCACGCTCAAATGCGGGAACAGATTGAAGCTTTGAAACACCATGCCAACTTCAGAGCGCACGCTATCAATGTTTTTGAGGTCACTGGTCAGCTCAACGCCGTCAACAACAATGTCCCCTTCCTGGTGTTCTTCCAGGCGGTTGATGCACCGCACCAATGTTGACTTGCCTGAACCCGACGGCCCGCACACCACAATGCGCTCGCCACGCTCAACGGCCATATTGATGTCTTTCAGAACGTGGAAATCACCGAACCACTTGTTCACGTTCCGCATTTCAATCGCTGTATCTTCAGCCACGCGATGTCACTCCTGTTCCTGCTTGGCTCTCTCTACCGGAAAGCCTTGAGCGGTAAACATCATACGACGCCAGAAGGACCAGAAACGCAAGTCCTTATGCTGCTTCGACGTTGGATTTTACCGGGCCGGGCCAACATATGATGATCGCGGTCAGGTCATCCGCAGGCTCAGCTTCACCGGCAAACGCGAGCACGGGCTTCACTAGCGCATCCAATACTGCCGACGCATCGCCCATACCAGCAACGCCATCCAAAGCTGCATCCGTGCGCTCAATCCCAAACAGATCACCTGAAATATTCTGCGCTTCGGTAACGCCGTCAGTCACAACAACCAAGACATCGCCGGACTGCATCTGTGCCTGATCGCTCGGGAACGGAAACTCGTCCAACAGGCAGAGCGGCGGCCCGCCCTCCCCTTCCAGGCGCTCCTGGGAGCCGTCGGAATGGATCAGCCAAGGCTGCTCATGACCCGCAGAACAGAATTCAAGCGCGCCCGTTTCCACATCCAAAATGCCAGCGAAGGCCGTGACGAACATGGTGCCTGGGTTATCGCGCGCGATTTCACTGTTCGCTTGTTCCAGTACTGCGCCAATGGAGTCCATGTCCCGGAGTGCGGAAGACTTACAAAGCGCCTTAGAGATTGCCATGAACAGGCTAGCCTCCGGGCCTTTGCCCGACACATCGCCGACAAGGAAGAATAGGCGCTTATCGTCCAGAAGGAAGAAGTCATAAAGGTCCCCGCCGACTGTCCGTGCGGGCTGACTGATGGCCGCGATGGAGAAGCGTTGCTCATCAGGGAAGACTTCTGCGGCTTTCGGTAGAATACCCATTTGGATGCGTTTTGCCGCCGCCATCTCCCCATCGAGCCGCTGACTTGCCGCCGCCGCCACCCGCCGCTCCCGCTCACTGAGCGTCATGGAGGCAAGAAACGCCAGCCCACCCGCAACTCCAATCGCCAAGGCGGGTGCCGCGCCGTCAAACACCAACTGCCCCGCAATATAAGCTGCTATGGCAGCCATAAGTGGCGAGAGTGCCAGGCCAACGCCGCCGAGAGCAGCCCACGCCAATCGCATCCGCGGAACGGCAAAGGCAGCAATGAGCGCCAATACGAATGTCACTGCGATTTCCACTTGCTTCGCATTATCTGGGCGGAACAGCAGCGCGCCGTCAAAAATCGCCTCAAGCGTTTGACGGTGTGCTTCGACGCCTGGGATCAATGCGCCCAGTGGCGAAACACGTTCATCCAGGCCGCCTGCGGCTGCATAGCCAACGAGGACAAGCTTGCCTTCTAGCCGGGCCAATTCGTCATCATCATCCATCAAGGCAATGGCGGGAATTTCTTTGCTCGTATCCCTTTCGGCATACCATGGCCTAACGGACCCATCGGCCTCTGTCTGAACGGTAAAGAGCTCCTCATTACCCTTAACAAGCGCCAATTGGTGAACGCCTGTTTCATTACTGCGCACATGAACGACATCTGCCCCCGCCGCGACCCGCAGCATCTCAATCACAAGGCCGGGCGCGAGCTCATCGAATCCTACATCAAAAACCTGACCCGTTCGCCGCGCCACACCATCAAACGCATGATGCTGTGCAACAACGCCTTCGCCAAACGCTGCTTCCCGGATCAGGTCATGACTGCGCAAAGGCTGAAATGGTTTGAGCCATCTATGGATTGCATGCCGGGCATCTTCGCCGTGTTCCGCGACCTCGTCACCAAGGCTGGAGCGCGCGCGGGGTGCAATACCAACATCGCCAACCGCCAAGACGAAGGGCGCATCTTTAATCCCGCGCACAATATCATGGTCGCCATGCTGCAGTGTCCGCAGCCATTCCTTTGCGGCATGGGGGGCATCAACATGCTCCGCAAGCCTATGCGGCCCTAGCGAGTCTTCTTCAGCGTAAATAATATCAACACCGACCGCAGCTGGTTTACCCGCAGCGATCCGAGCCATCAGTTCACCGTTGACGGCTCTGGGCCAAGGCCAGGCGCCAACCGCCTCCACACTCGCCTCATCAATGGTGACGACGATAACAGGCTCAGTCATACGCTGGCGCGGATACATCTGATTCATGGAATCAAACCAGGAATTTGAGATGCTGATCGGTGCTTGCCAGATGATTAGGCCGGCAAGCACTGTGCCGAGAATGCTAACGGCAAGCCCGCGCTTCGCTAGCAAAAAGTCCGTCAGGGAAGCGAGGATTTGGGCCATGCGCGCCTAAAGCTGGACCTCGAGCCCGTCACCAGCAGCGATGACTTCCAGTACATCATTGTCTGGGTATGCATCGCGGCGAATTTCCTCGTACCGCAGCGTATCCGCCAGGATCGAGTCAATGCGGGCGTCATCATAGACGGGCTCATGATGGAACAATGCCAAGCGCTTTACATTCGCCCGCTGGCAAAGCTCAACACCAACGATGTTAGAGGAGTGACCCCAGTCTTCTTTAACCCACATTTCCCATATGAGATTTAGCTTGGCGGTGCCGCGAGGCGTGATAATCTTTCCGTATTAATGAGTTAGATTTGGCAGGGTGGAAGTTTGGCAACGGACGCGACGGGTGAAGCGGAAACGGGGCCTTTGCGGCTTCAGTTTGACCGAACGATCAAGCTGGCGTTTCAGGGAAGTTCGATTAGTTCTGACGGTGGACTGCTGTTACATCGCGAACT
>CALLKY010000122.1 GCA_938083135.1 uncultured Alphaproteobacteria bacterium
TCTACGACGCGACGGCGAAGATCGACAGAGAGGGCTTTGGCCATGCAGGCTGGCCTCCTTCACCAGCCCTCATGATGAATCACAAAATAACGCCAAACGGAATCCCTAATGATTCAATTGCCGCTCAATCCGCTCTAGCAACCACAGGATGAAGCCGATCACTGGCACCACCAGGATAATCAGAACCCAAAGCAATTTGGCACCCGTAGAGGCACCACTGCCCAGTATTTTTACAATCGCATAGACAACTGCGATCAATAAGAGAAGGCCAAGAAGGCCACTGCCGATTTCCATAATCTAGTCCTTTGTTGACAAACGATGCAGCAGCAACGCGCTTTGAAGCCATACAGTTCAAAAGCGCTACTTTCGACCCCTCCGTTCCGTGGTTGCAATCGCGCTAACTGCAATGAAAATCACGATGCCGCCAATAATTGTTGGTGCGTCTGGGACCTCCAAATACAGCAGGAAGCCCAAAACAGCCGCGAACGGCAGGCGCAGGTAATCAAACGGCATCACCACACTTGCCTCCCCGGCTGCCAACGCCCGGGTGATGCACATGTGGGCGGCCAAGCCTGAGATAACAAGCAGGACAATCCAGGGAATGTTCGCGATGGAGGGCGTCACCCAATAATAGACAGCCGGTACTAAGGACAGCATGGCTAGGCTGGCATTCTGAATAAACACCATCCGGTTTGCCGGCTCCGTGTCCGACATATATTTCACGAAGGTGTTGGATATCGCATAGAACACGGATGCGCCCAGTAGCATGAGCGTCGCCGGGCCAATTTCAATAAACCCTGGCCGCACGATGATCAGCATGCCAGCAAAGCCGACCATGGTCGCGGCCCAGCGGAACCAACCCGGCCGTTCCCCCAAAACCAGCATGGCCAGCAGGATGGTGAACAGCGGATATGTGGATTGAATGGCAACGGAATCCGCCAGTGTCGTCAGCCCGACGGCATGGAACCAGAGCATCATCGCCGTGAACGTGGACAGGCAGCGACCCGTGTGGGCAAGCGGTCGCTTACTCAGCACACCCTGCCAACCTGCCCTGAACGCCCAAGGCAGCAGCAAGCTTACAGAAAACGCAGCACGGAAAAACAGAATTTCAGCCGTCGGCAGGCTGGATGATAATTCGCGCACACTGACCACAAGCGCCGTGAACGCAACGCTGGCGCCGATCATCCACAAAATGGCTTTTAGATTGTTTGGCTGTGTGACCGGCCCCGGCCCCACCTGTGTATCTTCAACCGGCGCATCCGCATTCGGCGGCGCTTCAACTGGCGCTTCAATTGATGGGGCTGCGGCAGGTGTATTCGGTGCATACCAGCGTGGCGCGCTCATTGGGCAGTGCCAATGCAAATGCCGCACGCCACAGAAACCGCGCCTATACCAAACATAAAAAGACGCAGTCCCTAAATTTGCTTTGGCCCCATCGCAGCCCACCCGATCCCCCAATCGGGCGGGCGTGCAATGGGACTATAGCGGATCGCGTTTAGCTTTTCGTCTTCAGCAAATCGCGAATTTCTTCCAGCAGCACTTCTTCGCGTGGCGGTGCTTTTGGCGCTTCCGGTGCGGCTTCCTCTTTCTTCTTCAGCTTGTTCATCTGTTTGATGACCATGAAGATCGCGAAAGCGACGATCAGGAAATTGATCACAGTGTTGACGAAGACACCGTAGTTGATCGTCGCAGCACCTGCTTCTTTTGCAGCCGCTAGGGACGCATACTCGCCACCTGACAGATTCAGGAACATTTCGGTGAAATCAACACCACCCAACAGCACGCCAATTGGCGGCATGATGATATCATTCACCAGCGAGGTGACGATTTTACCGAAGGCCGCACCAATGATCACACCGACCGCAAGGTCGATGACATTGCCGCGCATAGCAAACTCTTTGAACTCTTTAAGCATAGGGTCATACCCCCTTTTTGTGATTACCGCCCACGCCAACCTTTGTTAAGGCCCCCAGAAGCGCTGCGTGTCCTTTTACGGGACTTGCGCGCCATGCATAAGGGGCAAAAGGCCTAAGCACGTTTCAATTTGCGACGAATCAGGTCGATTCACCCAGGTTTTGCCCTGGCGCCAGTCTTGCTCAATAGGGATATGTCGGTTGACCTCGTGTCTATCGACGGGAGACCTGCCAAACGAACCCCCAAGCGTGCGGTGGGTCTCCACAAATAGAGAAGGTGCCGTCCGCAACCCCAAGTGCGGGCGGCACCTTCTTTTTTGTTCAGCGTGCCGGTACGGTCGCCTGAGAGAATTCTTGATGAGGATGTCCCGATGCCTGATTGGCTTTCAACAGACCAAATGTTGGTCATAGCGGAAACCTATGGCGTGCCGATGGTCGGCGCGATCCTGGTTCTGATTATCGGCTGGACGCTTTCCAGCATTATTGCCAACGGCTTCGCGCGCCTGCTCGCCCGGACCGGGCGGATCGACGAAACGCTGCGGTTGTTCTTCCGCAGCTTGATGAAATACCTGATCCTCGCGGTCACCATCATCGCCGTATTGGAGATGTTTGGCGTAAAAACGACCAGTTTGGTCGCCGTATTAGGTGCGGCATCGCTCGCGATTGGTTTGGCCCTGCAAGGCACGCTGCAAGATCTGGCAGCGGGCGTTATGTTGATGATCTTCCGGCCCTTCCGCGTCGGGGAATTTGTTGAAGCCGGCGGTCAGACGGGGACCATCAAAGAGGTCAACCTGTTCATCACCGAAATGGCAACGCCGGATAATTTGCAGATCACAGTGCCGAACAGCAAAATGTGGGGCACGGCGGTTAAGAACTTCAGCCGTTACCCAACCCGGCGCGTGGATTTGGTATTCGGGATTTCCTATGACGATGACATTGGCAAAGCGATGGATGTTATCCGCGAAGTCGTACAGGCGGATGATCGGGGCTTGGCCGAACCGGCCCTGTTCATGGCCGTTACAACACTCAATAACAGTTCCGTCGATATCACGACCCGTGTTTGGTGTAACTCTAGTGACTTCTTTGGGCTGAAAACTGATCTCACCCGGAATGTCAAAGAAGCCTTTGATAAGGCTGGCATCACCATTCCCTATCCCCATATGCAGGTTGTTATGCAGGCAAAAGCTGGGGATACGGCGTAGAACCGCCTTTCGCCGCCAGACCCCTTCGGCTATATCAGGCCTGACTGCCCGGAACGGAGCCCTTCGCGCCCATGTTGACCCCCCTCGAATTTGAAAAGCCGATCCTAGAGCTTGAAGCCAAGGTCGAGGACCTTCGCCAGTTGGCGGAAACCGACGGCATGGACATCACCGAAGAAACGCAGAAGCTTGAGGCGCGCATGCAGCGCAGCCTGGAGCAGATGTATACGAAGCTTACCCCGTGGCAGCGGGTGCAGGTCGCGCGCCATCCAAACCGCCCCCGGGCGCTTGATGTGATCGCAAGGCTTTTCCAAGATTTCACGCCGCTTGCTGGCGACCGCCTTTATGGCGAGGACCAAGCTGTCATCGGCGGTATCGGGCGCTTTCGTGGGCGGAGTGTTGTGGTTATCGGCCAGGAAAAAGGGGGAGACACTGCCAGCCGCCTCAAACGCAATTTCGGCATGGCGCACCCTGAAGGCTACCGCAAAGCCATGCGGCTCATGCGGCTGGCTGATCAGTTCAAACTGCCGGTGATGAGCTTCGTCGATACACCAGGCGCCTATCCCGGCATTGAAGCTGAAGAGCGCGGCCAAGCAGAAGCGATCGCAAGCTGCCTGCAGCGTGGCATGGAATTAGAAACGCCGTTTATTGCCTCTGTCCTCGGCGAAGGCGGGTCCGGCGGTGCAGTTGCGATTGCGGCGGCGGACAAAGTGCTCATGTTCGAGCATTCGGTGTATTCCGTAATCTCACCCGAAGGCTGCGCGTCCATCCTGTGGCGTTCAGCAGAGCACGCACCCGACGCTGCAGAAGCGCTGAAGCTGACAGCGGCCGATCTGCACCGGCTTGGCGTAGCGGATACTGTCGTAAAAGAGCCCGTTGGCGGTGCGCACCGCGCCCCGATGGAGGCCATCGACAGCCTTGGCGACGCCATGGCGGACGCGCTGGCAGATGTCGAACGCGATGGCCTGGATGGCCCCGCGCTGCGTCAACGCCGCCGCGAGCGCTTCCTCAAAATGGGCGGGTGACGCCGGGTGACGCCGGATTAGTCTTGCGCGGCTAATCGCCGATCACGTGCTAAATCAAGCTTATAGGTTGCCTGACATTTAGCGACGAGGCGGCCTGAAGCGTCCCGCGCGACAGCGTCTACAATCGTCAGGATTCCGCCACGGGATACGACGGTCCCTTCTGCGATCAGGTCTTCTTGGTGGCCGGGGCCGATATAGTTGATCGTCAGGGATACGGTCGTGCCGCGCGTTGTCGGCTTAGCATCGGGCGTCGCCCATGCGGCACAAGTCGCCGCCGTGTCCAGCAGTGCTGCCGTCGCACCGCCATGGATGATATTCAGGCCATTCATGACCTCAGGGCTCGCCGCCATCCGGACGAGAACCCTATCGACCTCCACATGGTCAACGCTGAGGCCGACATGCTCACCGAATGGGCCCTTGGCAATCACATTATAAATACGGTCAATCGCAGCGGGCGAAAGGTCGTTAGCGCTCATAGATCTGGTTCCAGTTTAGAAAGAAGCGCACGCGGTCCCACCTCCCCCAGAATAGGGAGATGGCGAGACCGCGCTTCATAAAGCGGAGATACGCGCTAACGGTGCTCCGTCGAGAGCTTGTTTTCAAGATGCCGTGCGTAACGGGACATCGCGAAGCAGCCGATGAAGTAGACCAGCGCCGCAAACAAATACGGTTCATCGACAAGGCCAATCCAATCGGTTGCCTCAGACATGGCTTGAACCATGCCGAGCAGATCGAACAGTCCAATAATCGCCACCAGCGTCGTGTCCTTAAACAGACCGATGAAGTTGGAGAGAATGTTCGGGATCATCAGCTTCAAGGCTTGCGGCATGATGATGAGGCCGGTCGTCCGCCAATAGCCCAAGCCCATAGCAGCCGCAGCTTCATACTGGCCGCGCGGGATTGATTGCAATCCGCCACGCACCACTTCCGCCATATAGGCCGCCGCAAACAGGCAGACCGCGATGATCGCCCGCAGGAGCTTATCGAAGGTGACACCTTCGGGCAGGAACAACGGCACCATGGTGGTCGCCATGAACAGCACTGTGATCAGTGGGACAGATCGGAAGACCTCAATAAAGACCACGCAGACAATGCGGATCAGCGGCAGTTTGGACCGTCGCCCCAGTGCCAGCACAATGCCGGCAGGCAAAGCGAACGTGATGCCAATGCCAGCAACCACCATCGTCACGAACAATCCACCCCAGCGGACGGTGCGGACAACTTCAAGCTCAACCCCAGACCATACAATCGAAACGGCCGCCCAAAGCGCCAGCAACAGCAGCATCCGGGACTTTAGGCTTATCATGCCAAACTTCTGTTCGAGCAGCTTGCCAAGGGGTTTGCCAGCAAACAGTTCCAGCAGGAGATTGATCATGGCCCAGATGAAGCAGGCGATGCCAAGCGCGCTGACAATGGTCCAGAAAATGCCTTTTTCGCCGCCATAGAACAGGTAGGACGTGAACAGCGGGTAGGTCAGAACCAGCCCCGCCGCCGTTGGTAGTTTCACCGTGACGCGGGACAGGAATAGCGGAACCATCCAGGCGACCAACACGAAAAACCCAAGATTGACGCGCCAGCGTTCGTCGACGTTATAGAGGCCGTAGATGAACTGATGGAACCAGAGCCGCGGCCCCGCCCAACAAGCGCCTTCCGGGCTTTTGTTCATGCATTCACGGCGGTTGGCGGCATCCCAGACAGAATCAAGGATGCCCCAAGTCACCAAGTGCCGAACCAACATAAAGATGATAACGGCGCAGATGATCGTGATGATCGTATCCAGCCACGTGGCGAACAGGTTCTGCTTCATCCACGCAAGCGGGCCGACGGACAGGCCCGGCGGCAGGCGGGCCGGTTTCGGGTTAAACGGCTCGGCGTCTCGCGTGACGCCAGCTTTTGCCATATCAGTCTCGGAGTGCGTATCGCTCATTGCTTAGCGCTCCTGCAACTGGACGCGGCGGTTGTAGATATTCAGCAGGCCTGAAATCGACAAACTCACCACCATGTAGAACAGCATCGTCGTCGCCACGATTTCAATGGCACGGCCCGCCTGGTTCAGCGAGGTCTGCATCCAAAGCCCGACCAAATCCGGATAGGCAATCGCGACAGCCAGGGACGAGTTCTTGACGATGTTCAGATATTGGCTGATCAGCGGCGGAATAATCGCCCGCATTGCCTGCGGGATAACCACCAGCTTGAGCGTGCGACTGCGCGGGAGGCCAAGCGAAAGTGCGGCTTCCGTCTGGCCTTTGCCGACGGACTGGATACCGGCACGGACGATTTCAGCGATAAAGGCTGACGTATACACCGTCAGCGCGATCAAGAGTGCCAGAAAGGGGGGTGGCACAGCCCATCCACCTTGATAATTGAACCCTTTCAGGGTTGGCACTTCCCATGTGAGCGGCGCACCTGTCAGCACAAATACGGCGGCGGGAGCGGCAACCAGCACCGCCAGCGCCTTCCAAGCATAGCTAGGCGCATCACCGGTGGCTTCCCGCTGGGCGCGGGCAGCGCGGCGGAACATGAACGTCAGCGCAAGACCAGCAATAATGGCAATGCCCGTGATCCAAAACAGCTCACCCGGGACCGCTGCTGTTGCATAAAACCCACGGTTATTCAGCACGAATACGCCAAACACCAATTCAAACGCCTGTTTAGGCGGCGGCAACAGCGTGAACACGCCAAGATACCAGACAAATATTTGCAGCAGGAGCGGCGTGTTACGAACGATCTCCACATATGAAGCTGCCAGCCGGGCGATCAGCCAGTTATGGGACAAGCGCGCGATGCCCATAATGAAGCCAAACAGGGTGGCAAAAATGATCGCGATCACAGAAACAAATAGCGTATTGACCACACCCACCAGGAAAACCCGGCCGAATGTATCTGTCGGTTGATAATCAATCAGATGAAAGCCGATGCTGAATCCAGCCGTCGAGCTTAAAAAATCAAACCCGGTGGTCAGGCCGCGCTTTTCCATATTATAAATCGTCTGGCTGACCAGATAATACCCGGCCAGAACAATCAGCGTTCCAACAATAGCTTGGGCGACGAGACCGCGAATTTTCGGGTCACTGGCCATGCGCGAGAAACGGCTGCGCTCTGGCCCATGCGCAGTATTTCCTGCGCGTACTGGCGAATTCATTGCCAAAAGCCCCCTGTCAGAAGCTTAAGTCGATCAAAGAAACGATGGGGCGGGCCGCAGGATTGGCCCCGTCTATCCCGCCCCTTCGCGTAGCGCTTCAAGCCTGGCTGGCGCAATTACTACGCCAGCCAGAGCCTGCAGTTTTGCTTACCGGAATGGCGGGGAGTAGATCAGGCCGCCATTGGTCCAGAGCGCATTCAAGCTGCCTGCACGCGGGATGTTGACCGGAGTCTTTTCGCCGATGTACCGCTCGTACACTTCGCCGTAGTTACCCACCATCTTGATGATGTTGTAGGCCCAGTCATTGGAGAGGCCGAGGCCGGTGTGAAGGTTGCCTTCAGCGCCCAGCAGACGGCGCACTTCCGGGTTCTTGGAGTTGGCGCGCATGTCGTCAACGTTCCCGGAGTTAATGCCCAGCTCTTCAGCGGTGATCATAGCGAAAACGCTCCAGCGGACGATATCGCCCCACTGATTGTCGCCTTCACGCACCACAGGGCCGAGCGGCTCTTTGGAAATCGTTTCTGGCAGGATCGTGTACTTGGACGGATCCGGGAACGCAGACCGGCGGGACGCCAAGCCAGATTTATCGTTGGTGTAAACGTCGCAACCGCCCTTAAGGAACGTTTCGATCAGCACGTTCACGTCTTCAAACGTAACCGGCTTGAAGTTCATGCCCTGGGAACGGAAGTAATCGGACAGGTTCAATTCGGTCGTTGTGCCGGTCAGCACGCAAACAGCAGCGCCATCAAGCTCTTTGGAAGAGGTGATGCCGGATTCTTTGGAGACCAAGAAACCCTGGCCGTCATACATAGTGACGGTCGTGAAATCGAGGCCCAGCTGCGTGTCACGCGTCGCAGTCCACGTCGTGGTACGGGACAGCATGTCGCTTTCGCCATTCGCGAGCGAGGTAAAGCGCACCTGGCTGGTGACGGACTGGAATTCGATTTTGCTGGGGTCGCCCAGCACTGCGGCGGCGACAGCGCGGCAGAACGCGACATCGTGGCCGGACCAGTTGCCGTTAGAGTCCAGGTTATAGAAGCCTGGGTTCGGCTGACCGACCTGGCAGTTCATGTAGCCGCGGTCCTGGACGACCTGAAGGGTCGATTTATCTTTGGCCTGGGCTGATGCCGTAGCGCCGACGGCAAGTGCCGCTGCCGCCATGACGGTATGTTTGAGTTTCATAGGTAGCCTCCCTTATGCTGCTGGGCTTGAGCGCCCTGCAATCGTTAAGCAAACATTATGCCAGACGTAAGAAACGCCTGATTTCGTAGCGGCTGAACATCATGCATCAGCCAACTTGCCTAAAAGGACAGCACAAATACCTTCCTGTGCAAACCTTTATGAGCAATGCGGGCGTAGTATAAGAGTTTCTTAACCATGGAAACAGTCAATGTGCGGACGGTATCATCTCTCAACCCCGCCAGAAGCGCTGGCGACGATCTTCGGCTTCATCGATTTGCCGAACCTTGCAGCCCGCTGGAATATCGCGCCGACGCAATCCGCGCCGATTATCCACGCTGAGGAGTCTGGCGAGGAGTCTGGCGCGCGCCGGATGGAGATGGCGCGCTGGGGGCTCGTGCCGCCCTGGGCCAAAACGCCCAATGCCAAGGGCCAATATGACGGCCCGCCGCTGATTAACGCGCGCGGCGAAACAATCGCTGAAAAACCCGCTTTCCGGGATTCATTCAGACATTCCAGAGTGTTGACCCCTGCCGATGGCTTCTACGAATGGACCGGCAAAGGCAAGGATAAGCGCGCATTCTGTATCCGACCCACCACGCAACACGCATTTGCGTTCGCAGGAATAGCAGCCGCCATGCCGTCCGGTTTTGATGGCCCCGCGCGGAGTTTCAGCATTGTCACCACAGAAGCCAATGCCACGCTGACGCCAATTCATCATCGGATGCCAGTGGTTATTCCAGTTGATTTGGCACCAGTTTGGTTGAGCGGAACACCCGCTGAAGCGGCAGAATTAATTTCTGCAGCGCCCGAAAATTTTTTTGAATTCTACGAGGTAGACACGCGCGTCGGGAATGTTAGAGAAGACGACTCGCGACTGCTGGACCCATTGCCGGACCGGCAGATTGAAGATTCGGCGGAACCAGACCCGCCAAAACCGAACCAAATGTCGTTATTCTAAGGAAGTATCCATGCGCACATATTTAAAGCAATCAAGCCAGCGGGAAGGCTTCGATCGCCCCGCCGTTGAAGCCGCCGTGCGCAAGATGCTGGCCGACATCCAAGAAAACGGCGACGACGCCATCCAGCGCTACGCCCGTGATCTTGATAAATGGGAAAACGCTGACTTCCGCATGTCCAATGATCGGATCATGGCGGTGGAGAAGAACCTCTCCAAGGTCTTCAAGGAAGACATCGCCTATGCGCTGAAGCAGGTCCAAGACTTCGCTAAGGCCCAACGCGACACCATGCAAGAACTGGAAATTGAACTGCAACCAGGCGTCATGCTTGGCCATAAGCACATCCCGATGAAGGCTGCCGGCTGCTATACACCGGGCGGTAAGTATCCCCTGGTCGCAGGATCGATCATGTCCGCTGGCGTGGCACAGGTTGCTGGCGTTAAAACCATTGTCGGCTGTGCTCCGCCCCGGGATGAAAACGGCGTTTATCCGCAGACGCTCTATGCCTTCCACGCATCAGGGGCGACTGATATTTTCGCCCTTGGCGGCGTGCAGGCGCTTGCTGCTATGGCTTATGGCCTGGTTGACGTTCCAGCCTGTGATCTCCTGATCGGCCCCGGCAATCCCTATGTCGCCGAAGCCAAACGCCAACTCTTTGGTACGGCTGGCATCGACCAATTGGCTGGCCCAACCGAAACACTGATCATCGCTGACGACAGCTGCAGCGCATCCCTAGTCGCAACGGACCTGTTGGGCCAGGCAGAGCATGGTCCCGATAGTCCCTGCTGGCTGGTCACCACATCCCGCAAACTGGCGGAAGATGTACTGGTTGAGGTTGAGGCGCAGCTGGAAACGCTGCCAACGGCGGAAGTCGCCAAACAGGCATGGGCCGATTATGGCGAAGTCGTAATCGTCGAGACGGATGCTGAGGCCGTAGAGATCGCGGACGAATACGCGCCAGAACACCTCCAAATTATGACCGCCAATGATGACTATTTCCTGGAAAACCTCTCCAATTACGGCAGCTTGTTTGTCGGTGAGGCAACAACCGTGGCCTATGGCGATAAGGGTGTTGGCACCAACCACATCCTCCCCACCGGCCGCGCCGCGCGGTACACTGGTGGCCTTTGGGTAGGTAAATTCCTGAAAACCGTGACCTGGCAGCGTTTGACACCGGAAGCAAGCCGCACTGTCGCCCCCGTCATCAGCCGCATATCGGAAAGCGAAGGCATGCTGGCCCACGCTATTACCGCTGATGTCCGCCACGCCCGTTATGCGCCCAAGAATGAGGCGTAGCGATCTGCCCTGCTGGTAACGGTATTTTATCGCCCCATCGCTATCCTGTTTGCTGTCTGACGCTCCGGGGGCAGGGACTGAAGAATGGCGACAGAGACCAGAACGATTATTTTCGACGAAGCTGAGCTGATGCAGGCCGCTTATGCTTACTGCCTTAGAAAGGGTGTGGATTTGCCGCGCGCGAAGCTGCAACGTGTGCTGGCAGAACCCGAAGCGACCGGCGTCGTCAGGCTCATGTTTGAAGCCCAGGATGCCTCACAGACAGAAATTGCGCTGAGTTATAGCCAAATGGCAGCGGCGCTCATCATGCATTGTGGCGTGATCGGCGTACCACTGCCACGCTTTAGCCGCAAGCGCCTAACCCCCGCAGGTGAAGGCATGGCGCTGATCATTCGCCTACCGGAATACGCGGGCGAAGCTGAGGACGCCCCCGCCCGCATCACGACGAGTGCCAAAGGCGTCGAGGCGCTCGTCACGCACGTTTATGCGCCAACAGGCTAAGGCCTAAATCAGCGGGTTGGCGCCCGCCCCCAGATTGCCGTTAACATGCGCGCCTCAGCTTTTATCAGGAGGCATACATGGACGATTTATTCGATCTTTCGGGGCAAACCGCTCTCATCACCGGCTCGACCAAAGGCATCGGCAAGGCCATCGCCTGCCGCATGGCGCAATATGGTGCCAATGTCGTGGTTTCCAGCCGCAAGGCAGACGTTTGCGACGCCGTCGCAGCAGAAATTAATGAAAAATGGGCGGGCCGGGGTGGCTCCGCCACAGCGATCCCCTGCCACATTGGCCACAAAGACCAACTCCAAGCGCTCGTCGATCAAACCCAGGACAAGCTTGGGCCAATTGATATCCTGGTGCCGAACGCTGCGGTTAATCCGTATTACGGCCCATCTGCCGACATGCCAGATTCGGCGTGGGACAAGATTATGGAAACCAATGTGCGCAGCACCTTCTGGCTCTGCAATATGGTCATTCCGGGCATGGCCGAACGCGGCAAAGGTGCGGTGACAATCATCGCGTCGATTTCTGGCTTGAAAGCGGCTGTTGAGCTCTTCGCCTATTCCATCTCCAAGGTGGCAGAACACCAACTCGCACGGAACCTCGCGGCTGAATATGGCCCTAAGGGCGTGCGCGTGAACGCCATTGCGCCTGGCCTCATTAAAACCGATTTCGCCAAGGCGTTATGGACAGACCCGGTCCGGCTTGAACAGATCAACAATCGCATGCCGCTCCGCCGTCTTGGCGATCCGGATGAGATTGCGGGCGCGGCGATGTTCCTTTCATCCAAGGCCGGGGCTTATATGTGCGGCCAAGTCATCAACGTTGATGGTGGTGCCGCGATCTCTCCATAAATCGCGATTAGGGCCGGGAACGGTGCGGGCTGTCATATCGGGATAAAACGTCCTAAATATGCAACCTGCCGCTTCCGGCCCCTTCCTATTCTTCGCGGATTGCCATGACGACGCTCAATGCGGTCCTGCCGCTATTCGCCATGATCGGCCTTGGCTTTTTGGCCGCTCGTATGCGTTTGCTGAACGAAGCGGCGATTCAGGGCCTCGTCAACTACATCTTCTTCTTCGCGATCCCGCCCATGCTCATTGTTATGTTGAGCAAGGCGGACCCCGAAAAGCTGCTGGCGGGCGGCCCGTTCTTAATGGCGATGTTCAGCGCGGAGCTTGCAGTGGCATTGCTAGCCGCGTTTTGGGCCAGATGGACGTACGGGAGAGTCGGCCCGGCGGCATATGGCATCCTCGGCTTCTCCGCCTGTTTCTCCAATGGCGTGCTGCTGGCCGTGCCGCTCGTTGTCGCAGCATTTGGCCCAGAAGCAGCCGCTCCGGCGCTGGTGCTGGTGACGCTGGATATTCTGCTGTTTGTCGCGGTCACAGGCTTGCTCGAATATGGCCAGATGGGCGGGCGCGCCGCTATGTCGGGCGCGGCTAAGGCTGCAGCGCTTAATCCTGTCATCGTCGGCACCATCATCGGTCTGGCGCTGGCTTTCACGGGCACAACACTGCCAGGTCCATTAGATGCCTTGGTGAAGTTTTTGGGGCCAGCAGCACCACCAACGGCGCTATTTGCCCTAGGTGCTACCCTAGCGCTCCGGCCAGTTAGCGCCGCATCCGCCAAACCGGCTGGAGTGCTGACGATATTGAAACTGTTTGTGCAGCCCGCATTGGCTGCACTCATCCTGTTTTCCATCCCCGGGATTGATCCCATATGGCGCGCGGCAGGCATTGTATATGCCGCGGCACCGATAGGGTTGAACGCCTATCTTTTCGCCCGCCGCTATGAGGTTGGCGTATCCCCGGTATCAACCGCAATCGTTGTATCGACCGCCATTTCCGTCATCACTTTAAGCGCGCTGCTGATCTGGTTCGGCGACCGGGTTTGACGCCGCCAGAAGAATGCGGCGATCCGCCCATTGCACTGCAGCATTTCCAGCGTTAGCCAACTCTAGCGAACGCCCACCTTCCTCTCCCAGGTTCATCAAACAGGACCCATCGCCATGGCGAGCAAACCGACGACCCAACCGAACAATCCGCTTTTCTCCTCCGGCCCTTGCACGAAACGCCCGGGCTGGACGCCATCCGCCCTAGCCGGGGCCTCACTTGGCCGGTCGCATCGCTCTACAGAGGGCAAAGGCAAACTGGCGGAAGTCATTGACCGCTCCAAAGCCCTGCTGGGCATGCCAGATGATTGGCGCCTTGCCGTTGTTCCAGGCTCCGACACGGGTGCTGTCGAAATGGCGCTCTGGTCAATGCTGGGCGCGCGCGGCGTTGATAGCCTTGTATGGGAAAGCTTCGGCAAGACCTGGGCGACGGACCTCAAATCCCACTTGAAGCTCGACAATGCTCGCATCATTGATGCGCCCTATGGCGAGATTGCGGATTTGTCCGCTGCCGACTGGTCAAATGACGTCGTGTTCTGCTGGAACGGCACCACATCTGGCGTGCGCGTGCCAAACGGCGACTGGATCCCTGACGACCGCGAAGGCCTCGCCATTTGCGACGCGACATCCGCCGCATTTGCTATGGACCTTCCCTGGAACAAGCTGGATGTCGTTACTTGGTCTTGGCAAAAAGCCATGGGCGGGGAAGCGGCCCACGGCATGCTCGCCCTCGGCCCCCGCGCCGTTGAGCGTCTAGAAAACTACACGCCCCCATGGCCGCTGCCCAAGGTCTTCCGCATGACCAAAGGCGGCAAGCTCATTGAAGGCCTGTTCCGGGGCGAAACGCTGAACACCCCTTCCATGCTCTGTGTCGAAGATGCAATCGACGCGCTGAAATGGATGGAATCTGCTGGTGGCGGCGCTGCAATGGTCGCCCGCTCTGACGCGTCCCTTGCTGCGGTTGCGGACTGGGTAGCAGCCACGCCCTGGGTCGATTTCCTGCCTGCCAGCGCAGATATCCGCTCCTCCACATCCATCTGCCTTAAATATGTTGAGCCAGAGGTGGCGACTATGCCCACTGATGATCTTCGCGCATTCTCCAAGGCGCTGGCAGGTCGGCTCGAGGCTGAAGGCATTGCCTTTGACACCAATAACCACCGCGACGCGCCACCAACCCTACGCATCTGGGGCGGTGCCACGGTTGAGCCAACTGATATGGCCGCATTGCTGCCTTGGCTCGACTGGTCCTACCACGAGACTAAAGCCGCTCTCGCCAAAGCTGCCTAAAGGATAGAATCCCATGGCTAAAGT
The DNA here is from genome assembly GCA_938083135.1 of uncultured Alphaproteobacteria bacterium. Taxonomy (GTDB): domain Bacteria; phylum Pseudomonadota; class Alphaproteobacteria; order Bin95; family Bin95; genus VMCJ01. The sequence goes on from CALLKY010000122.1 coordinate 14,420, forward strand.
ACTGATTTCGGACAAGCTTTCCGAACGCGCCATCGATATTTTCCGGGAACGCGGCCTGGAGGTTGATTTCAAACCCGGCCTCTCGGTCGAAGAGCAGATGGCCATTATTGGCGATTATGATGGCCTCGCCATCCGCTCCGCCACCAAGGTGACAGCAGAAATGCTGGCAGCCGCCCCCAATCTCAAATTGGTTGGGCGCGCCGGTATTGGTGTTGATAATGTGGATATTCCGGCAGCGACCGCACGCGGCGTTGTTGTCATGAATACCCCCCATGGCAACACGATCACCACCGCAGAACACGCCATCGCCATGCTGTTCGCGACCGCTCGCCAAATTCCGGCAGCGGATGCGTCTACACAGGCCGGGAAGTGGGAAAAATCCCGCTTCATGGGCGTTGAGCTGACGGCCAAAACACTCGGCCTAATCGGCTGCGGCAACATTGGCGCAATCGTTGCTGAACGGGCACTTGGCTTGCGCATGCGCGTTCTGGCCTATGATCCGTTCCTATCGGAAGACCGCGCCCGCGACCTGGGCGTTGAAAAAGCGGACCTGGACACCGTTCTTGCCCGCGCCGATTTCATCACCCTGCACACCCCCATGACCGACCAAACGCGTGGCATGATCAATGCTGAAGCGCTGGCGAAGTGCAAACCGGGCGTGCGGATTGTGAACTGCGCGCGCGGCGGTCTCGTGGTCGAGGACGATCTGGCGGCGGCGCTTGAATCCGGCCATGTCGCTGGTGCTGCGTTTGATGTGTTCGTTGAGGAACCGGCAAAAACGAACAGTCTGTTCGGCAAGCCAAACTTCATCGCAACGCCACATTTGGGCGCATCAACCGAAGAAGCCCAAGAAAATGTGGCCCTTCAGGTCGCTGACCAGATGGCCGATTACCTGCTGACAGGTGCAGTATCCAACGCGATCAATATGCCGTCCATTTCGGCGGAAGACGCACCGAAACTGAAGCCATATATGGAACTCGCCAGCCGCCTCGGTAGCTTCGCCGGGCAGTTGACAGAAACTGGCCTGAACAAGGTGACGCTGACATATCGCGGCCAGGTCGCAGCGCTGAATACACGCCCGCTGACAGCGATTGCGCTGGAAGGCCTGCTGAAACCGCTGGTCAACAGCGTTAACATGGTGAATGCCCCCGTCCTTGCCCGTGAGCGCGGGATTGAGGTTGTTGAGGTCAGCAACGAAGAGATCGAAAACTATCAAGCAACGATCACCGTCAGCGTTGAAACAGACCGGCGCAGCCGGTCCGCGTCTGGCGCAATCTTCGGCGGCGAACCCCGCTTGGTGCAATTACATGACGCGCGCATGGAAGCAGAACTCCAGGGTGAGATGCTGTTTGTCCGCAATGCTGATAAGCCGGGCTTCATTGGCCGATTGGGTTCTGCCCTTGGCGACGCTGGCGTGAATATCGCCAACTTCCATCTGGGCCGGGCTGAAGGTGATGGCTCTGCTGTCGCGCTTATCCAGCTAGACGGCACATGCCCGCCGGATATGGTCAAAACCTTGGAAGCGCTGCCGGATGTGCTGACCGTTCGCCAGCTTAAGTTCGACTAATGCGGCTGGCGCTGGCGACCCTCTGTTTCCTGGTGGCGACAGCGCCTGCTGTAGCGCGCGCTGATGCACCACCACCAATTCCAGATGGCAGCGTGGCTGAAGGCACCCGCGATATCGCCCGCACTTGGCTGGCGGAACCAACAGATCGCTATCCCCACGGCGTATTGGGCGACGCGCTGGAAGCCAATGCGCTGGTGGTGGAAGGGCGGGATGGCACTATCAGCATTCATCGCCTGAACGATGACACCGTGTTCGAATTCTTGACGCCAATGTTGGCAGATATTGACGGCGACGGCCTGGACGAAGCCTGGGTCGTCCGCGCAGACGCAAGGGACGGTGGCCGCCTTGAGGGCTACGGATTGGCAGCAGGTAAACTCATCCGCCGCTATGAAGGGCCTGCCATTGGAAATGGTTTTCGGTGGCTCAACCCAATAGGCATCGGTGACTTTGACGGCGACGGTAAAGCCGAAGCCGCCTATATCGAAACGCCGCATATTGGTGGCGTGCTGACAGTGCTGAAAGCGAAAGGCGACAAGCTGGAAATCACAGCGCGGGCGATTACCGCCTATTCTACCCATAAGATCGGCTCAACATCCCTGGACCTTGGTGCCATTGCGGATATTGACGGCGATGGTGCCGAAGATTTCATCCTGCCGAACCAGGTCCACGACCGCATTGCCATCGTCAGCCTTATGAATGGCAAGCTGGTCGAACGCTGGCGCAGTAAGCGCCTGACACGGATCATTGGTGGGTTGCGTGTGACGCCAACAGACAGCGGCTTTCAGGTCACTTACCGAACAACCGGCGGCGCTGAAAACCAGGTTACAGTCAGCGTGAGTGATCTAACCCAATAGGGCACGCGCGCCTCCTCATTTCAAACAATCCCAGTCAAGGTCAAGCGCTAGCTTTGAAGCCGTTTCGGGCTATGCTGTACGGGTTCTGAGAAATGGAGAAGCCCCATGCCCGTCAACAATCGTATTGCTGACCTTGCTGATGAGATGACCGAATGGCGCCAGGAGATGCATAAGCATCCTGAAACCGCGTTCGAAGAAGTGTGGACCAGCGCCTATATCAAGGAACGCCTTGATACATTCGGCATGGATGAAATTCATACCGGCATCGCCAAAACCGGCATCGTCGCAGTGCTGAAAGGCCAGGGCGATTCTGATCGCGCCATTGGTATCCGCGCTGATTTCGATGCGCTGGATATCCTGGAACTCAACGACCTGCCCTATAAATCCCAGAACCCCGGCAAAATGCATGCTTGTGGCCATGATGGGCACACCGCCATGCTGCTGGGTGCGGCCAAATACATGGCCGAAACCCGGAATTTTGACGGCACTGTCTATTTCATCTTCCAGCCCGCCGAAGAAAATGAAGGCGGCGGCCGTGTGATGGTCGAGGAAGGCCTGTTTGATCGCTTTCCGATGGAAGCCGTATACGGCATGCACAATTCACCGGGGCTACCAATTGGCCAAATCTCCATGGGGCCAGGGCCAATGATGGCCGGGTATGACATCTTTGAGATCACGATTGACGGCTATGGCACCCACGCCGCCCGCCCACACCAGGGCGTTGACCCGGTTATCGTGCAGGCACAGATCGTCATGGCGCTGCAGACAATCGCATCCCGCCAGACGGACGCTATCGACAGTGTTGTTCTATCCATCACCCAGGTCCACGGCGGCGATACCTACAATGTTATTCCCCAGCAGGTGAAGCTGCGCGGCACCGTGCGCTCCTTCAAGCCAGAAATGCAGGACCTGGTTGAGGAGAAGATGAACAAGCTTTGCGCCGCCATCGCCTCTGCCTATGACGCCAAGGTCGATGTGCATTACGAGCGCCGCTATCCGCCAACGGTGAATGATCCTGCGCATACGGATTTCTGCGCTGAAATTGCCCGCAGCCTTGTGGGCGATGACAATGTGAACACCAAAGCCCGGCCCGTCATGGGGTCGGAGGATTTCTCTTTCATGCTGCAGGAGAAACCCGGCTGCTACATCCGCATGGGCAATGGCGAAGTTGGCGGCAAAGGCGGCGTTGTCGTCCATAACCCGCACTATAATTTCAACGATGAAGCCCTGCCGTGGGGTGCCACATACTGGGCCGAAATCGCCGAAAAATCCCTGCCTCGTAAAGCTTAAGGATACTTAGAATGGCTATCGAAAAAGAACACCTGGAATTCGTCGTACCGGACCTGGATGAAGGCTGGGCAACGCCGCCGGGCTATCCAGACGGGATCAAGCAGAAAATCCTCGCTGGCAAAATTGACGATGACGCAAAAACCGGCAGCCGCACGCGCTTGCTCCGGTTTGACCCGGGCGTCTACACGACCGTTCCGTTCGTGCATGAGCACTGGGAAGAAGTGTACGTGCTGTCCGGCGACCTGTGGGTTGGGAATGACGAGAACGGCAATGGCGGCCACAAGTGCGACGCCAACACCTATGCCTGCCGCCCACCCGGCGCTGAACATGGCCCGTTCAAATCCGTCGGCGGCTGCATGCTGTTTGAGATTCATTACTACGAATAGGCCCTAGCCCCATGTCCATCCAGGAAGAACGGGATGCTGCCGTTGCCGCCGTAATGGCAGAGGTGCGCGCGATCGAAGCGGCGGATGGCGTTACCCGCGCCAGCGTCGATAAAATGCAGGCAGCGCTCATCCCGCTCACAAAGCGGGCTGAACTGTTCGATGAAGCGACGTTCCCGAACCCGCCGGAAGGGCAGCCGGCCAGGCTCTACCTGCTGAGCGAAGATGAGGACGGCCGGTTTCCGATCTACCTGACCTGCGCCAACCCGGGTGGTGCCGTCCGCCCCCATAATCACGGCACTTGGGCGGTCGTGGCGGGGGTGAGTGGTGTGGAAGAAAATGCGTATTTCGACCGCGCATCCGGCGGCCACGCCCCAGGGCCGTCAACCCTGGCACAGCGGGACGTCGTGCAAGTGCGCGCGGGTGAGAGCACAGGCATGCTCCCGGACGATGTTCACAGCGTCGCCACGCCAGGAACCGTCCCCCGCCGCCATTTCCACATGTACGGGCTTTCCCTGGAACGCCTACCCAAGCGCCTGGCCTGGGATGTGGACAAGGGCGAATGCGCCTATATGGAAATCAATCCAAAGATTATCCGGCCTGCATAAGATACCTGCGCCCTAAGCCGTAACGCCTTCCGCCGTCAACGCCCGTTGGACGGCGGGGCGGTTTGCCATCATTTGCATGTGTGCGTGGACCTTGGGGAACTGGGCGGTGTCAACGCCGTCACCGGCGAGCCAGCGGGCGACAGTATACAAGTAGCTATCTGTCACCGTGTAGCTGTCCCCAAGCGCGTAGGGGCCGACGAAGGCGTGGTCTTCGATATATCGGAAGCACTGGGTCATGCTGTCTGGCACTTTCCGCTTCATGGAATCCCACGCGGATTCATCATCGGACCACCGGCTGCCACGGCCTTTATGGGCGTGCGCAACGTGCACCGTGGACGCCAAATAGCTATTGAAGGCCTGCAGCTGCGCAAATGCGAATGGATCATCCATGGGTGCCAGATTGGCTGCAGGATGGGTCTGCGCGATATAAACCAGCGCCGCTGGTGTTTCAGTCAGGATGCCTTTGTCAGTGATCAACGCCGGCACACGGCCCTTCGGATTGACCTTCAGAAAGTCCGCGGACTGCTGCTGGTTTTGGGAGAAATCTACCCGGTGTCCTGTGTATTCGGCCTCTGCCTCCTCCAGTGCGATATGGGACGCGAGCGCGCAGGAGCCGGGGGAGTAATATAAATCGATCATAACAGGCACTTCTTTCAAACACTGGGATGAGGCAGAGGCCAAGTGTAGCCGCTTTCGCTGGCGGGCAGAAGCTGCAGAGGCAGAAGCTGCACGGCACCTTCACTTTGTTTTGATCAAACGCGATTGGGACGATCGGCACCGGCCAGCTATCTCATGGGTGGAGGACACTTGATGCATACCCAGATGAGCCGCCGCCTATTCGTTACCGCTGGACTGAGCCTGCCCTTAATGGGCTTCAGTACGGCAGACTCCCTGTTCGCGCCGAAGGCCAAAGCCTTACCCGGATGGGATGCATTCACGCAGGGAAGCCCCCGCCGGGTTGACCACAGCCCGTGGTCTGCATTGCTCGCGAAGCATGTTCGCTTGGATAGTGCCGGGATCGCACGCGTGAATTATGGCGGCTTCTCCGGCGCTGATAAGGTTGATCTCACCCGCTACATAGACAGCCTGGGCAAAACGGACCTCCAAGCGCTCGATAAGCCGGAGCAATTTGCGCTTTGGATCAACCTGTATAACGCTGCGGTGGTGAATACCGTGCTTGCCGCATATCCAGTCGCGTCTGTTCAAGACATCGATACATCGCCCGGTTTGTTCTCGAGCGGGCCCTGGAAAGCCAAAGCCGTCACTGTTAGCGGCAAAGCGCTTTCGCTTGATGATATTGAGCACGGGATCATTCGTCCGCACTGGCAAGATGCCCGCGTTCATTATGTATTGAACTGCGGGGCTGTCGGCTGCCCGAACCTTCGCGCCAAAGCCTATGACGCGCGCCGCATCAATGTTCAATTGGAGGCGCAAGCGCGCATTTATGTGAACCACCCGCGCGGTGTAACCTTCGACCCATCGGGCGGGCTTGTCGTGTCCAAAATCTACGCTTGGTTCTGCGATGATTTCGGCGGGACAGACGGCGCAGTCATCCGCCACTTACAGCGCTATGCAGCACCGGAACTTGCAAATCGGCTAATGCCTATCACTGGAATAGCCGATGCCCGTTACGACTGGGCGCTCAATACCGTGTGACGCCTAGAGCGCCGGGCTGCGTCGCCTGCGGAGTGCCACAAAAGCGATAACGGCGAGTGCCAGCGCCAGACTGAACCATGTGAACGCATATTGTAGATGGTCATTAGGCACGGTCGGGCGCGCGGGCCTGGCCGTTAGACCATCGGAAGCATCAGTCATATTTAGGGCGAGGCTCGAGGTACGCTCTGCTGATGCGCCAAAGGCCGTCGCGATTGGTTTTGGGTCCAGCCAGAGCCAACGATCTGGCGGTGTGTTATCTGGCGTAAAGGCAGTTGGCCGGGGCGACGGAAACAATACGCCGCTGACGGTGACGTTGCCTGCAGGCAAGACAGGCGTATCGGAGGGGTCACGCATCCAACCAATCCGAACGATGATCACATCGCCGTTCGTCAATATGAGCGGAGCAGCGAAATCTGCGCCGACTTGACCGTTCAACGTGCGTGACACAATGCGTGCGGGGGTTTTGGTGGCCCAGACACCAGTGAAGGTCGCGCGCCTCCAGGCATTATCCGCGCTGGGTGCTGTTGTCATAACAACCGGGGGTGCGGCCAGGTTGGCATCCAGATTAGCGATCAGGTCCAGCTTTCCGGCGCGCCGGTCCAATTGCCAAAGGCCAAGGCCGATTAGCGTGACCAAGCCCCCAGCGACAATGGCGAGAACAAGCAAGCGCTTCATAGGGAGGTCGTGCGGCGGCGATATTGAATGCCGATGAACTTCGCTTTGAGTGGGCGCAGCAGCAGCAGCGTCAGCCCAAACACGAAGATCGGCCAAATGACGACATGCAGCCAATATGGAGGCGTCGTCGCGATCTCCAGCATGATGGCACCAAATACCGATAGAGCGCCAACCACGAAGATCAGGATGATCGCTGGCCCATCACCGGAGTCATGGGCACGCAAGTCCAGCCCGCATGAGGGGCAGGCTTCATTGACGGTCAGAAAACCGGAATAAAGCTTGCCATCACGGCATTTCGGACAGGTCGCTGCCAAGCGTTATCAGCCGCCCCAAACGTATACGGCCGCAAAGAGGAACAGCCACACGACATCAACAAAGTGCCAGTACCAAGCCGCAGCTTCAAACCCGAAATGGTGTTTGTCGGTGAAGTGGCCCGCCTTCGCGCGGAACAGGCATACGAACAGGAAGATCGTACCAATCAACACGTGGAAGCCGTGGAAACCTGTCGCCATGTAGAACGTGGAGGGGTAAATGCCTTCGCGGAAACCAAACGCTGCGTGGGCATATTCATAAGCCTGGAGCGTGGTGAAGAACGCACCCAGGATGACAGTCCATGTCAGGCCTTGGATGAAGTCTTTGCGGTTGCCGTGCAGCAAGGCGTGATGCGCCCAGGTGACAGTGCAGCCAGACAGCAGCAGGATCATCGTGTTTAACAGCGGCAGGTCAAACGCATCAAAGGTTTCGATGCCAACCGGCGGCCAGATGAAGCCCGTGGCTTCCTTGGGGAACAAGCTGGCGTCAAAATAAGCCCAGAAAAATGCAGAGAAGAACATCACTTCCGATGCAATGAACAGCGCCATACCGTAACGGAGGCCGACCTGCACGACTTTGGTGTGATGGCCTTCGTGTTCCGCTTCACGGATGACATCCCGCCACCAGCCGAACATGACACCGATTACACTCAACACGCCGATGATCAGCAGCCAGTATGAACCGGCATGCATGACAGCCAGCGCGCCCGCGGCCATCAGCAGGCCAGCGAAGGCACCGATCAGCGGCCATGGGCTTGGATCCACCAGATGGAACGGATGCTTTGGTTCGGCGTGGCTATCGGCCATCGGGATACTCCTTAACGGCGCTCGCGCAGGTCTTGCGCAAGCGATGCTGTCGTGTCGGACGCAGTCGCGTCCTTGGCTGGGAAGAATGTATAGGACAGCGTGATCGTTTTCACGTCATCCAAATTGCGTTCATCGACAATTTCCGGGTCGATAAAGAAAGAGACCGGGAAATCCATTGTCTGACCTGGCTGCAGGACCTGCTCTTCAAAGCAGAAGCATTGCACCTTGCTGAAATAACCGCCGACCTTCTGTGGCGTGACATTGAAGACAGCCGTCCCCATGCTTGCCTTTGCACCCAGATTGGTCGCTTCAAAGAACGCCAGCTTTTCTTCACCGAGCTTCACGGTGATTTCGCGGCTGACTGGTTTGAAGCGCCAGTTCAGGGAATCGCTGATATCCGCGTTGAAGCGCACGGTGATGGTGCGTTCGGATTGTGCGCCCGGTGCCATTTCAGCCCGCTGCGTCGTGCCGCCGAACCCAGTCACCTTACAGAACAGGTCATAAAGCGGGACGGAGGCATAGGCCAAACCGATCATGCCGGCGACAACGCCGCCGCAGATCAAGCCAACCCGCTTATTTTTGGCCGTGCCGCTGCTCATCCAGCCGCTCCGAGGCCAGCTTGAATGCGGACCACCGTCACCAGATAAAATACACCGATCAGGCAGACCAATGCGGCCAATAGCGCCAAATTGCGGCGGCGCTTGCGGCGATGCAGCTCTGAATCGCGAGCCGTGGTTTCTTTGAAATTGGCGGGCTTGGGTAAGGGCATTAGATCAATCCAATCGCCCAATCGACCAACAGGCCGGTCAAGAGAAGGAAGAGATACAGGATTGAAAAGCCGAACAGGCGCTTTGCGTCTTTGTCGGAGTCCGATCGGTACAGCTTTGCTGCAAGTGCCACGAACCCAGCACCCAGCACGCCCGCAAATATGCCGTAGCCAATGCCAGCAATCCCGGCAAACATGGGGGCCACGCCAAGGGGGGCCACAATCAGGCTGTAAATGAGGATCTGCTTGCGGGTTTCATCCCGCCCGGCGATCACTGGGAGCATAGGAACACCAGCCCTGGCATAATCACCAGACCGATACAGCGCCAGCGCCCAGAAGTGCGGCGGCGTCCAGAAGAAGATAATCAGGAACAGGACCACGCCGCCAAGGGCGATGTCACCGGTAACAGCAGCCCAGCCAATCATGGGCGGAAAGGCACCAGCAGCGCCGCCAATAACAATGTTCTGCGGCGTGCGGCGCTTCAGCCACATGGTATAAATGCCGACATAAAACAGGATCGTGAACGCGAGCAACCCGGCCGCCAGCCAGTTCACGGCCAGCCCCATCAGCGCGACAGAGCCCGCAGATAGAATGCAGCCGAACGCCAATGCGGCTTCGGCTGAGACCTTACCCGCTGGGATTGGGCGCTTCTGGGTGCGGGACATGACGGCGTCAATATCCGCGTCGTACCACATGTTAATGGCACCAGATGCGCCGGCACCAATCGCGATGCACAGAACGGCGACGACGCCAAGCACTGGATGGATAGACCCAGGCGCCAAAGCCAACCCGACAAGGCCCGAGAACACCACCAATGACATCACCCGCGGCTTCAGGAGCGCGATAAAATCACGCGCCTCGCCACCGTCAGCTTCCGCTGGCAGAACGCGCGCCGGTTGGATTGATGCCTCAGCCATGGGTTCGTTTACGCCTTCCGGGGGAGAAGCAAGCGCTTAGTGCGCCTGCTCTTCCTTGATGATGGGCTGCTCTTCAAAGGTATGGAACGGCGGCGGTGAGGACACAGTCCACTCCAGCGTCGTGGCACCCTCGCCCCAGTAATTATCGCCAACACGCCGACCTTTCGCCAAGGTCCAGATCATCATGCCGATGAAGAACAAGGATGAGAGACCCGTCATGAAAGCGCCCATGGAGGATACATAGTTCCAGCCAGCGAATTCCGGCGCGTAATCAATGATCCGGCGCGGCATGCCCTGGAGCCCCAGGAAATGCTGCGGGAAGAACAAGATATTCACACCAACGAACGTCGTCCAGAAATGGAGCTTGCCCGCCCATTCAGGATACTGTCGGCCGCTCATTTTGCCCATCCAGTAGTACATGCCGCAGAAGATGCCGAACACAGCACCCAGTGACAGCACGTAGTGGAAGTGGGCCACAACGTAATAGGTGTCATGCAGGGACAGATCGACACCTGCGTTCGCCAGCACAACGCCGGTGACGCCGCCTAGCGTGAACAAGAAGATGAACCCAATCGCCCAAAGCATTGGCGTTTCGAATGTGATCGAGCCGCCCCACATTGTGGCGATCCAGCTGAAGATCTTCACGCCTGTAGGCACCGCAATGACCATGGTCGCTGCCGTGAAGTAGGCGCGGGTGTTGACGTCCAGGCCGACGGTATACATGTGGTGCGCCCACACGATGAAACCGACGAAGCCAATCGCGACCATGGCATAGGCCATCGCCAAATACCCAAAGACGGGCTTGCGCGAGAAGGTCGAGATAACGTGGCTGACAATGCCAAACGCCGGCAAAATCATGATGTACACTTCGGGGTGGCCGAAGAACCAGAACAGATGCTGGAACAGGATCGGATCACCGCCACCAGCCGGGCTGAAGAACGATGTGCCAAAATTCCGGTCCGTCAGCAGCATGGTGATCGCGCCACCAAGCACGGGAACCGCCAGCAGCAACAGGAAGGCCGTAACCAGCATGGACCACACGAACAGTGGCATGCGGTGCAGGGTCATGCCCGGTGCGCGCATGTTGAAGATCGTGGTGATGAAGTTCACGGCACCAAGGATCGAGGATGCGCCCGCCAGATGGAGGGCGAAAATACCCATATCCACCGCCATATTAGCGTGCCCGCCCGGCCCCGCTGCTGACAATGGTGGATAGATCGTCCAGCCTGTGCCAGCACCGCCGCCGATAACGGCAGAGCCCAGCAGCAGTATGAATGCAGGAACCAGCAGCCAGAAGCTGATATTGTTCATGCGTGGGAAGGCCATATCCGGCGCGCCAATCATCATGGGCACGATCCAGTTGCCGAACCCACCGATCAAAGCAGGCATAACAACAAAGAAGACCATGATCAGGCCGTGCGCCGTGACGACAACATTCCAGAAATGACCGTCAGGCGAGCCATCGGCCAGGGTCATTGTCGACACGCCCGGATGCATAAGCTCCGCCCGCATCCACATAGAAAACCCGCCGCCGATTAGGGCCGCAATTACGGAGAACACCAAATACAGGGTGCCGATGTCCTTATGGTTCGTCGAGAGGAACCATCGGACGAAGAAGCCGGGGGTATGATCGTGGTGATCGTCGTGCCCGTGAGCGCTTTCAGCATACGCCATGGCGAGAATTTCCTTCCAGGCTTCGAACTAGTTTGAAACGGCGGCGAGGCGTGTCGCGGCGGGTCTCGCCGGCGTATCGTCAACCTCTGCGTATTCGGCTTTGGCCTTAGCGGCCCATTCTAAGAACTTCGCGTCGTCAACCGCGCGAATTTCAATCGGCATGTAGGCGTGGTCTTTGCCGCAGAGCTCAGAGCACTGGCCAAAGAATCGCGTGCCTTGGTATTCCGGATTGATCAGCGTCCAGGTTTCATTCAAGCGACCAGGAACGGCATCCAGCTTGAGACCAAGAGACGGCATGGCGAAGTTATGCAGCACGTCATCCGCACCCGCTGTTACCAGAACACGGACCTTGGCACTGACCGGCAAGTTCAGCGGCACATCGACGGAGAGTTGGAGAATATCATCCGGCCCAATTTCTGAAGCTGGCTTGATGCGGCTTTCGAATTCAAATCCGCCAATCTTCTGGCCTTTGTATTCCTGCTCTGGAATTTCATAGACCCAGTACCATTGGCGACCCGTCGCTTTAATCGTCAGATCAGCGTCTTCGATGGTATCTGCAAAATACAGCAGCTTGAAGCTTGGAATGGCGAGCAGCACCAGAATTAGCACCGGAATACCGGTCCACAGCACCTCAATCAGGGTGTTGTGCGTGGTGCGCGACGGGGTTGGATTGGATTTCGCGTTGAAGCGAATAACCACATAAATCAGCAAGCCCAGCACGAATAAAGTGATCAGGGTGATGACCCAGAGCAGAATATCGTGCAGGTCCGCGATCGCCTGCGCCGTTGGTGAGGCAGCGTCTTGGAGGCCCATGCCCCAGTTCGTCGGCCGCCCGGCTGCGGCCCAAACCGCGCCAGATGAAACCGCCGCCCAAAGGCCGGCAACCGCCGCTACGCCCCATACTGCGGCCTGCCGCGCCGCCTGCTTTGCAATTGCCATCGTTCTGCTTTCTCCAAAGCGCTCCGCCCGGCGGAGCCCTATCAGACAGGAGACGCAATGGCCCCTATCCAACGCTAACAGTCATTCCGTACACTATCTGTGACGCGCCCGGAACCTATGCGACCCGATGTCGCTCGATTTCAGCGCCGCCCGCAAATGCGCATTTCGACCAAGACTGCATATTTCTTATTCACATGCGTGATCTAGTTTATACATCAACCGAAGCCGATTCTCACCCTTGGAGGCCGCGTCAAAATGGACCCGATCAGCGCAACTGACCGACTCTTCTTTGAAGAGACTGGGCTTGAGCCCGCCGCCGCCCGCAAAAGCCTGATGGATGGCCTTGCCGGCGCAGATGATGGCGAGCTGTTCCTGGAACGGACAACCAGCGAAAGCCTTGGCTTCGATGATGGTGTGCTCCGGGCCGCATCAAATGATGTTTCCCAAGGCTTTGGCCTCCGTGCTGTTGCTGGCGAATTCGCCGCATACGCCCATGGCGGCGAGATTTCGAACGCCGCCCTCGCCCGCGCCGCGGAAACCGCGCGCGAAGCTGGGAAAGGTCGGGGCGGTGCTTTGGCAGACGGCCCACCGGTTCAAAACAAACGTATTTACGATTCGGCGGACCCGACACAAACGCCAGATTTCGCCGCCAAAGTCAGCGTGTTGGAGCAGATCGACGCCTACCTCCGCGCTAAGGACCCACTGGTCGCACAGGTTTCGGGCTCCATCCATGCAGAGATGCAGGCCGTGCGCATTATCCGCGCCGATGGCCGGGAAGCAGCGGATTTCCGGCCCCTGGTTCGCGTGTCCATATCTGTCACCGTCAAACGCGGGGATCGGATGGAAACCGGCAACGATGGCCGTGGCGGCCGGATGCCGCTGGCACAGTTCCTAGAAGAAGACGGCTGGCGTGCATCCGCCGACGAGGCACTGCGCCAAGCACTTGTGAAGCTCGAATCGGTGCCAGCACCCGCTGGTGAGATGACTGTCGTCCTCGGCCCAGGCTGGCCTGGCGTGATGCTGCATGAAGCCGTGGGTCACGGATTAGAAGGCGACTTTAACCGCAAAGGGGCCTCCAATTTCTCTGGGCGGATGGGTGAGATGGTTGCGTCCAAAGGCGTTACAGTCGTTGATGACGGCGCTATGCCAGACCGCCGCGGCTCCCTGGCGTTCGATGACGAGGGCACCCCCACCGGCCGCACCGTATTGATCGAAGACGGCAAACTTGTCGGTTACATGCAGGACCGCATGAATGCTCGGCTGATGGGCATGGCAGCCACCGGGAACGGTCGGCGCCAATCCTATGCGCACCAGCCTATGCCACGCATGACCAATACGTTCATGCTGGGTGGCGATAAGGACCCAGCTGAAATCCTGTCGTCCGTGAAAAATGGCGTCTACGCGACCAATTTTGGCGGTGGGCAGGTTGATATCACCAGCGGTAAATTCGTGTTCTCTGCGTCTGAAGCCTACCGAATCGAAAACGGCAAGGTCACCGTCCCCATCAAAGGGGCAACCTTGATCGGTGACGGTCCGGCTGCGATGAGCCAAGTGAAGATGATCGGCAATGACATGGCGCTCGACAACGGCATCGGCGTCTGCGGTAAATCCGGCCAGGGCGTGCCCGTGGGCGTTGGCCAACCAACACTGATGATGGACGGCGTGACGGTTGGCGGAACGGCAGCCTAAGACGCAGCCGCCAGCTTATCCCTGACAGACCGTAAGTCCTGCCAGGCTTCCCGCTTCTGAGCAGGTTGGCGTAGCAGGAAGGCTGGGTGGAAGGTCGGCAAAAGTGGCAATTCCATGCCACCTGCAAGGCCGGGGCGGGTTTGGAAATCGAACCATTTCCCGCGCAGGCGCATGATGCCCGTCTTCTCGTTCAATAATGTCTGCGCCGCCGGGCCACCAAATGTGATGATGGCGGTTGGGCCAACAAGCTCAATCTGGCGCATCAAGAATGGCAGGCACTGGGCGCGCTCTTCCGGCGTTGGTGTGCGGTTACCGGGTGGGCGCCAATAAATTGTGTTGGTGATATACGCATCAGACCGTGCGAAGCCGATGGCCGCCAACATCCGGTCCAGCAGTTTGCCAGATGGGCCGACAAACGGCACGCCTTGGCGGTCCTCCTCTGCCCCAGGCGCTTCGCCAATGCACATGATGCGCGCGCCCGCAGTGCCATCCCCGAACACTGTATTGGTCGCATAACGCTTCAGGCTTGAACCTTCGAACGCTTCAACAGCAGCCCGCAATCCATCCAGATCTTTGATCTGATAGAGATCCGCCAGGTTGACGGGCTTAGCCTCAACGGTCGCGGGCGGCGGTGCCGCAGCGGATCGACCCTTGTTGCGCCGGGCCTGGGCCAGTGGCGAATCGCCAGTGGGGGCGTAGGCGGGTGGTAGCTCTTGGCTTGCAGCAGGCGCAGAAGGTGCTGCAGCGGCGGCACTGAACCGATCATAGGGTTCAGGCGAAAGCGCTTCTGTCACCCCCGCTTCCAGCTGCCAACGCAACATCGCAACCAGCGATTCCCTGGAATAGGCCGCATATGGGTCCAAATCGGCCATGGCGTCCGCTGATCTCCTGCCCTATCTTATCTTACTGTGGCATAACGATACGCGCTTCAGACGTGATTTGGAATGAGGGACGAACCCGATGAGTGATTCAGCAGAACGGGAAAGCATGGAGTTTGACGTCGTCATTGTTGGCGGCGGGCCTGCCGGTTTATCGGCGGCCATCCGGCTAAAGCAGCTGGCGGAAGAAAAAGGTGCTGAAATCGGCGTTTGCGTCTTGGAAAAAGGCTCCGAGATTGGCGCTCATATTCTGTCCGGTGCCGTGCTGGACCCCATCGCCCTGAATGAGCTCATTCCAGACTGGAAAGACCGCGGCGCGCCGCTGAACACGCCGGTCACAGAGGACAAATTTTACTTCCTCGACAGCAAAGGCGGCCTCCGCGTCCCCAATATCGCGATGATGCCGGCGATGAAAAATCACGGGAACTATATCGTCAGCCTGGGCAATGTGTGCCGGTGGCTAGGCGAGCAGGCCGAAGCCCTTGGTGTTGAAATTTATCCTGGCTTCGCTGCCGCAGAAGTTCTCTATCACGACGATGGCTCAGTGAAAGGCGTTGCGACTGGCGATATGGGCATTGGCAAAGATGGCCAACCCAAAGCCAGCCACGAGCCCGGCATTGAACTCCACGCGAAATACACCTTCTTCGCGGAGGGTGTGCGCGGTAATCTCGGCAAGCAGCTGATGGACCGCTACAATCTGCGCGACGGTGTTGAGCCGCAGACCTACGGTATTGGCATCAAGGAACTCTGGGAAATCGACCCGGAGAAGCACCAGGAAGGCCTGGTCATGCATACCGCCGGATACCCGCTAGATCGGGAAACCTATGGCGGATCATTCCTCTATCACATTGAAAACAATCAGGTTGCCATTGGCTTTGTGGTTGGGCTGGACTACCAGAACCCATACATTTCGCCGTTCGATGAATTCCAGCGCTACAAATCCCACCCCCTCATCCGTCGCGTTTTGGAAGGTGGCAAGCGCATTTCTTATGGCGCACGGGCGCTGAATGAAGGCGGTGTACAGTCCCTGCCGAAGTTCATCTTCCCCGGCGGCGCGCTGATCGGTTGTGACGCAGGCTTCCTAAACATGCCGCGCATCAAAGGCAGCCATGCTGCAATGAAAACCGGGATGATGGCGGCAGAAGCCGCGTTCACGAAAATCATGGATGGCAGCGAAGGCCATGATGAACTGACAGCCTATGCCGCAGACTACAAAGGGTCCTGGCTCGCTAAGGAATTGCACAAAGCCCGCAATGTTCGCCCTGCGTTCAAGTGGGGCCTGCTTAAAGGCACGATCTATGCCGGAATCGATCAACTGCTTCTGCGCGGCATGGCACCGTGGACGATCGCCCACCATGGGGCAGATCATTCCAGCATCAAATCCAAAACCAAATATGAGCCGATCAACTATCCGAAGCCGGATGGCGTGGTCACATTCGATAAACCGTCCTCGGTCTATCTTTCCGCGACCAACCATGAGGAAGACCAGCCGGTCCACCTCACCTTGAAAGATCCGAGCGTGCCGATTGATACAAACTTGGCGCTTTATGATGCCCCGGAGCAGCGCTACTGCCCGGCTGGGGTTTATGAAATTGTCGAGGAAAATGGCGCGCCGCGTTTGCAGATCAACGCCCAGAACTGCGTCCACTGCAAAACCTGCGACATCAAAGATCCGACCCAGAATATCGTTTGGGTGACGCCTGAAGGCGGCGGCGGCCCGAATTATCCAAATATGTAAGGGAGACGCCGATGGCGCTCGCGGCCCGTAAATTTTCGCATACTCTGAGGCAAACATTGCTGACAGGCTTGACCGCTGCAGCATTTGCGCTGGCGACGGCACCTGCATCAGCTGTCGAGCCGCCTGAAGGGTTCGTCGGGGCTTATCTGGCGGGGCGCGTCGCGGAACAGCGTGGCGAAACGAACATTGCCGCTGGGCAGCTTTCTCGCGCCTTAGCATTGGCCCCTGATACACCGCGATTGCGCCGCCGCGTCGTTGGCTTGCTGGCCGTTGAAGGCGAGATTGATCGCGCCGCAAAAGACGCTGAAGCGCTAAGCGAGATGGGCGAAAACGGCTTTCCCATCGGCATGTTGCGCGTCGCTAAGCGCTTCATGACGGGCGATTATGATGGCGTTCGTGAAATCGTAGCGGACCCACGCGCCAACGGCCTCTCCCCAGTGATCGCCACCCTGGCAGATGCCTGGGCGCTGGCTGGTGCTGGCGATATTGATGGCGGTGCCCGCAAACTGACGGACGCTGCGCGCGATATGCAGGGCCTCAAAGTGTTGCTGATGCTCCATGCCGGCATGCTGGCAGAACAAGGTGGACGCGCCGACCTCGCCCGCTGGATGTACGAGGAAGCCATCGCCGCTGCTGAAGCAGAGGAACGCCCACTGTCGCCCCGTCTGGTTCAGGTCGCAGCCGGGTTCCATGATCGCAATGATGCGCCAGAAGCGGCGGCCGCAATCCGCGCCAAAGCAGGCGAAGGCGTTGAAGACCCCGACGACACTGCCGCCGTTGGCCAAATCGTCAAATCCGCGACTGAAGGTTTCGGCGAGGCGCTCTTTAATTTCGCGGGCGGGCTCTACCAGGACCGGCAATATCGAAGCGCGCTCGTCTATGCACGTCTGGCGGAGGCGCTCCGTCCTGCTGATCCAGCGACACGGCAAACGATTGGTCAAATTCTGGAAGCGTCCGGTCGGTCTGAAGCTGCCGCCGCTGCCTACCGCGCCGTTCCCAAAGCAGGGTCTTACGCTTGGCGGGCCCCCCTCCGCGCTGCCGATTCTATGGCAGATGCAGGCGATGTCGACGGGGCGGCCCAGGCCATGCGCGAGGTGATGGCGATTGCGCCGGAGGAATCCGAGCCGGCAATTTCGCTCGGCCATCTGCTGCGCTCCGCCAATAAGTTTGAAGAAGCCGCCGCTGCTTATGACGAAGCAATCAAGCGCAAAGGCGGCCTTGGGCCAAGCGATGGCTGGCTCCGCTATGCCCGCGCCATTGCACTGGAACGCTCTGGCAGATGGCCAGAAGCAGAGAAAGAATTCCTGGCGGCGCTCGAAACGCTCGGCAATGAACCGCTGATATTGAACTATCTGGGCTATTCTTGGATTGATCGGGGCGAAAACCTGGACAAGGCCCGGGATATGGTCGCCCGCGCCGTTGCCCTGCGCCCGGAGGACGGCTTCATCACCGATAGCTTGGGCTGGGCCGAATACCGCGCTGGGGATTTTGAAGCCGCTGTCGCGACACTAGAACGTGCCATTGCCCTGCAGCCCGTTGATCCCGTGATCAATGAGCATCTGGGCGACGCCTACTGGCAAGTTGGTCGTTACCGTGAAGCCCGGTTCCAATGGCGCCGCGCGCTTTCATTTGATCCAGATGCCGAACTCATACCCGTAATCGAAGGCAAGCTGCGCTGCGGCGTTGATGGCTGCCCTGCCGCTTCAGCGCCCAAGGCGGACGATGCCAAACAGAGCGGCAGTGACGGCGGCTGATCTAAACGCAGCCGCATGGCGGTTTGAGCGCGCACCAGCGAAGGTCAATCTTGGTCTCCGCGTAACTGGCAAGCGCAGCGACGGCTATCATCTGCTGGACAGCTTGGTCGTATTCGCAAGCATTGGTGATGTGGTCGCCCTCCGGCCAACTGATGCGGCAGAATCGCGCCTGTGCGTGCGCGGCCCGTTCGCGAGCGCGCTTTCAGGGGATGCTACGGACAATCTTGTGCTGCAAGCTGCCACGGCATTTCGGGAGGCGTTTGGCGGGCCGGCGGTCGATATTATTCTTTGGAAGCACCTTCCAGTCGCGGCAGGGATTGGCGGCGGGTCTGCTGATGCTGCTGCGGTCTTGCGGTTGCTCCAACATGGTAAGCAGATACCAGCGGAAGCCATAACGGACCTAGCGCTGAAGCTCGGCGCGGATATGCCGATGTGCCTTGCCAACGCACCTGCTCGGATCGGCGGCATTGGCGAGGCGCTGACATTCCTAGACGGCATCCCAAGTGTCCATGCGGTGCTGTGCAATCCGGGCGTCCCATGCAGTACGCCAGCTGTATTCAAAGCCCGCACCGGTGGTTTTTCAGCACCTGCGGACATGCCGGATGGTCCGCTGGAGAGCGCTCACCTCGCGTCGATCACTAGAACATTCGGCAATGACCTGACAGCACCGGCAATTCACTGCGCACCTGCAATCAACGGATGCCTGCAAGCGCTTGAGCGCACCGATGGCGCACGCGCCCACGCTATGAGTGGGTCTGGTGCCACATGCTTCGCGCTTTTTGAAACCAAAATGGCTGCCCGCAAGGCCGCAAAAACCCTTGCAAATGCGCATCCAGATTGGTGGGTGCGACAAGCGCGACTGAAAGGCTCAGCGAAAGCGGCTTGAACTCCGCCCGGCACTTAGCCATATTCGGCTTCGACGTGAAAATTGGGGCGTGGCCAAGTGGTTAAGGCGCCGGGTTTTGATCCCGGTATTCCCTGGTTCGAATCCAGGCGCCCCAGCCAATTTTCATTGGGCCAATCTTCACTGGTCCAATTTTCATTGGGCTACTTCTCAGTGGGCCAATTCGCAATGGTCCAATTTTCATGATCCCGCCCTAGCGCTGCAGTAGCGCGGTTGCTTGATCTAGCGACACAGGCGTATCGCTCAACAATAGTTCGGCCGCTTCCGCCTCAAACGGGCTCTCGTCCAGCTTCAGCGGATCTTGTGGTGCCAAACGCCGGTCCAGCACGAGACGCGCGATCAGCAAGCGCCGGGCGTCGCCGCCTGCTGCACCAATCACTGCACCCTCTGCCGCCATCAGCGCCGCCGTTTGCGCGTGATAAAGCCCAGCCGCCGCCTGACGGCAATGGCGCTCATTGCCTTTATCGGCAGCAACAGCACGGGCGAAATCTATCGCGCGGCTGACGGTTTGCTTCAGGCGGCTGCGTAATTGGCCAGGGCAGCCTTCCGCTGCGTCCAGCCAACCGGTTACGTCATTCAACAGCGCTTCTTCGGCGTGTTCCTTACCAACGGCGCGGGTGATGACATCCAACGCGTTCATATTCGTCGTACCTTCCCATAGAAGGCCGATTTGGGCATCCCGCACCAGCCGCGCGTTCACCCATTCCTCAATGTAGCCAAGCCCGCCGCGCGTCTCCATGGAGGCCGTGGCCACCGGCACATTGTCCCGGCAGGCCATCATTTTCAGCAATGGCGTTGCGATTCGCAGCGCCTTCTT
Organism: uncultured Alphaproteobacteria bacterium; assembly: GCA_938083135.1. Classification (GTDB taxonomy): domain Bacteria; phylum Pseudomonadota; class Alphaproteobacteria; order Bin95; family Bin95; genus VMCJ01. The sequence goes on from CALLKY010000122.1 coordinate 34,647, forward strand.
GCCAGCTTCGTCCCCCGCATCAGCCCTCCGCATGGCACTCGCGGCATAGAACACCGCTGTCAGCGCTTGCTCCGTCGGCAGGATCATGTCGAGCAATTGGCCCTGCATCAGTGGTTTATTGACGACAGGTTCACCGAACTGGCGGCGATAGCGGGCGACGCTCAATGCTTCATTCAAGCAGCGCCGCATCATCCCTGCCGCGCGCACGCCGTGGGACAGTCGGGAGAGATTGACCTGCCGCAGCATTTGCTTGATGCCGTTTTCAACATCACCAACAGCATAGGCTTTGGCACCATCGAAGATGATTTCGCCGGATGCCATGCTCTTGGTGCCAAGCTTTTCCTTCAGGCGGACGATCCGGTAGCTGTTACGCGATCCGTCTTCCAGCCGCCGTGGCATGGCGAAAAGCCCAAGCCCTTTGGTGCCAGCGGCGGCACCTTCTGGCCTCGCCAGCAACAACGCCACATCGGCATCGGCATGGGAGCAGAACCATTTCTCGCCGTAGAGCTTCCACGCATCACCATCTGGCACAGCCGTCAGCGTCGCTTCGCCGACATCTGACCCAGCGGCCTTTTCGGTCATGAACTGGGTGCCGGTTAGCCGGTTATCAAAATCCAGCGATGTCAGGCCTTCCCAGAACATTTCCTTCAGCTTTGGATCATCCGCCCATTCGAAGTGATAGGCAGATGTCTCAGACACCGAGAGCGGACAGAGAATGCCAAACTCGCTCTGCGCGAACATATATTGGAATGCGTATTTTATGGGCGCGGGCGTGACCTCCGGCCAGCCAAGCGCACCGGGACGATGCGCCATCGCCGCCATCTGAAAATCACCCCAGGCAATCTTTTCCATCTCGCGATAGGCTGGGTGATAGTCGATCCAGTCGATATCCCGGCCGAACCGGTCACGGGGATGCAGCACGGGCTCATTCTTATCGGCCTGCATCGCCAGATCGTTCAGCCGCCCGCCCGCGACTTCGCCCATGGCGTCAAAATGGGGGGAGAAGTGATTGAGCTCATCCTGCGTCAGATATAGGGGCAGCAGGCTTTGGAATTGATGGTCGATTTCAAAGAAGTTCAGGCCCGCACAATCTGGCGCGATCCGGTCACTGTCATTCATGCCAGGGCGGACGCCGGAATAATATTTCGGCTGCTTCGGCGCATCGAGCGGGCTCATGGGCTTTGGTTTCCTGGTAAATATCATTTCACCAGAAGATCGCCCATACGCTCCAAAAAGTCACGGCATCTCGCGTTGGTCCGCCAGGGCCAGTAAGCGAAAGCGCGCCGCCAGCGATATGGTAGAAGCCAAAGTCGCCAACCCAATCGCAGACATCAGCCCGACTGGCCCCCACGCCCATACAAGCGTGAAGACATAGGCTGCCGGCAGCATAATGCACACGAAGCAGGCGATCTGGATCGCTGTCGTTGGCCACACATCCCCCCGCGCCCTAAGCGCATTGGCAAGCACAGCCTGTGCGCCGTCCACCAGGATCACGACACCGGCAAGCTGCATCGCGTCCGCAGCCATTTCCTGGGCCACATCCTCCAGGCCATAGAGACTAGCGATCCAGCGGGCTGTCGGCGCAAGCGCAATGGCGATGATGGCCATGGCAACGGTGTTAACGCCCAAGCCGATCCACCCGGCGCGCTCTGCGCCCGCTTTGTCACCCGGCCCCCAAGCAGCGCCGACCCGGACTGACGTTGCAACGCCGATACCAAGTGCGGCCATAAAAACGACCGCCAATAAGTTCATCGTGGCTGAAAATGCGCCGAGCGCCAGCACGCCCGCCAGCCCGGCCATCATCGTCAATGCGCTGAAAGCCGACGATTCTGCGATCAACGCTGCCCCCGTCGCCAGGCCAATCTTCATCTGCTCGCCAAACCCAGACCATTGCTTTGGGAAACCCCGGCCCATGCCGAACGTCCCCCGATCCCGCATCATTAGGATGTATCCAACGGCGACGACGGCGAGCATGGTGCGGGCGCCCGTTGTGGCCCACGCCGCACCCTCTGCCCCCATAGCGTCCACGCCTTTGACCCCATAGATCAGCACGAAATTCAGGCCGATATTTAGAATGTTCGCGACAATCATCGCCAACATTGCCGGGATCGGTCGCTTGATACCTTCCAGAAAAAACTGGCTGCCAACGGCGATAGCAATCGGGATAAGACCAACGCCGTAGGCGATCGTTACCGGTGCCGCGCCCGCCGCAACATCCGGTGTCTGCCCGACCGCAAGCAGTAGCCATTCCGCTTCCAGGCACAAGAACGCACCAATGGAACCGATGATAAAAGCCAACGGCATGGCGCGCCGCCAAACCCGACCGCACTCAATATAGTCCTTCCGGCCGAACGCCTGGCTGGTCTTCACCAATGTGCCCATCAACAGCCCGATATTGGCAACAAGCAAAACGGTAGATAGCGACCATGCGAGGCCGAGATAGGCCAACTCGGCCGTATCATACTGGCCGACCATCACTGTATCCGCGATGGACATCATCAACATGCCGGCGCGCGCTATGATCGCCGGACCTGCGAGCTTCAGCGTCTCGCCGATCTCCGCCCGGATATCCGGACGCGAAGATGGGCGCGTCGGTGGTGCGGGCGTTGGGGCGGCAGACATGGCCTTAGCCTTTATGGAGCGTATACAATGGCCGCTATCGCACGGCCTGAAGGATAGAGCAAATGCGCATCGCCATTGGCGGATTCATGCACGAGACAAATACATTCGCGCCCTCCAAGGCGACTTACGAGATGTTTGACCGTGCCGATAGCTGGCCAGCCCTGGTCGAGGGCGACGGCATGGCGGAAGCAACGGCAGGCGTGAATATCGCCATCGCCGGTTTCGTTGAGGCTGCTGACGACCTGGACTTTGAGTTGGCACCATTGCTCTGGTGCAATGCCGGTCCTTCCGCCCACGTGACCGATGACGCGTTCGAGCGCATTTCCAACCGCATAGCGGCTCTCGCTCGGGATGCTGGCCCTATCGACGCCGTATACCTGGACCTGCATGGTGCGATGGTGACCGAGAACTTTGAGGACGGTGAAGGCGAACTGCTGGCCCGCGTCCGCGCCGCTATTGGCCCGGACATCCCACTGATCGCCAGTTTGGATCTGCATGCCAATGTCACCGAAGCTATGGTTCGCCACGCTGACGCCTTGGTCGGTTTCCGCACATATCCTCATGTGGACATGGCCGAAACCGGTGCCCGCACCGCACATTTGCTGAAGCGCATTCTGGCGGAAGGCAAACCTGCCAAAGCCATGCGGCGCACGGATTTCCTGGTGTCGATTAACTGGCAATGCACACTGGTTGACCCCGCCAAGGCGGTTTATGGGGAATTGGCGGCCCTGGAATCCGCAGATCCCAGTCTCAGCCTAAGTTTTCTGCAAGGCTTCCCGCCGGCAGACATTGCGGAATGCGGGCCAAGCGTCATCGCCTATGGCCGGGACCAGGCCGCTGCGGACAATGCTGCGGACGCGCTGATGGCCGCGATCAAAAGCCGCCAGGATCAATTCGACGGCGACTATCTGGACCCCGAGGCCGCAACCGCCAGCGCCATGCAGTTGGCCGCCGCAAACCCTGGCAAACCCATCGTCATCGCCGATACACAGGATAATCCGGGCGGCGGCGGGGATGGGGATACGACCGGCATGCTCCGCGCGCTGGTTGCTGCGAAGGCGGATGCCGTGCTCGGCTTGATGATTGATGCAGACGCCGCCGCAGCCGCTCACAAGGCTGGCATTGGCAGCGCTATTGAACTTTCCCTTGGTGGGCGAAGCTGGCACGAGGATACGCCCTTCCCGATCCGTGCCACGGTCGAGCAGTTGGGCGATGGTCAGTTCACCTGCACTGGTGGGTTCTACAAGGGCTCCAATATGCAGCTTGGCGAAATGGCCTTGATCCGCATCGCTGACACGCCAACCCGCGTCGTCATAGCGTCCAAAAAAGTGCAGGCCGCCGATCAGGAGATGTTCCGCCATTTGGGCGTTGAGCCTGCCGATGAGCGCATCTTGGTCCTGAAAAGCTCTGTCCATTTCCGTGCTGATTTCGAACCCATCGCAGCAGACGTGCTCGTCGCCCGCGCACCAGGGCCCGTCATCGCAGACCCAGCGGACCTGCCATATACGCGGCTTCGGCCTGGCGTGCGTTTAGGGCCAAAGGGGCCAGTTTATGGTGGTGGCGGCCCAAGTAGGCCCTAGAGCGGATTGAGCGGCAATTGAATCATTAGGGATTCCGTTTGGCGTTATTTTGTGATTCATCATGAGGGCTGGTGAAGGAGGCCAGCCTGCATGGCCAAAGCCCTCTCTGTCGATCTTCGCCGTCGCGTCGTAGATGC